>JAGALE010000470.1 GCA_017625335.1 Lachnospiraceae bacterium | reverse complement strand
GAGGTAAATTTAATTATGATGGCAAATCATTTGATGAATTATATAGACTTAATGGACATTTTTGTGTAATACAAAGTAAATGCGAAAATTTCCATATAGATTTATTTAGCATTCTAGATAAGATATATTGTTTTGAGAATAGTGGAAAGAGACTTGGTAAAAAAGATGATTATAACATGGAACTTGCAGTTAGATCATTGAGACATGCAATAGCGGGTAAAAACTATTTATTTAGTATGGCATATGTAATACTAGGTGAACAAATCTTTAAAAGATTAGTATTGCATATGAATATAGAGATAAGTGTAGATATAGATAATTTAGAACAATTAGATTATTATGTGGATAAAATAAATGAGTTAACTACAGTACCTTTAAACCAAGATTTAAAGACCTTTAGGGATATGATTCAGAGAAACATATTTAATGAATTAAGGGCAAAGACAATAGATGAGTTTAGGCAGAAATATACTGAATATGAAAAGAGGTTTGAGGTTAGATCAAAGAGGTTTAAGGATGCAATTAACGAGTATATAAGTATAAATAAAACTAAAACCATATCATTGGTAAGTTTTCTAGATCAAAAAGGAATAAGTTATGGACAATATAAAAATATAAGAAAAATTATGGAAGAGCATGGTCTTTTTCTAGATAAGTTAAAAGAATTGGATGAAGTTATAGAGAGTAATCATATAAAAGCATATAATAAATTGATATATGCTGTAGAAAAAAATTTAAGTGATATACAAAATGGGATGACATACTTAGACTATATTAAGAGGGGATATAGATTAAGTGAAATGGAGGAATTAATTAAAAACAATGCTGTAAAGAGCAAATTTTCAGAAAAAGAACTACTAGTGATAAGAAAATGGATCAATAGTAATAGATCTAAAGACAAAGACGTTAGATACCATGAGCAAATGAGTATAGTATATAAGAATATAAACGGTGATATATTATATACGAACGAAATGAAACAGCAAGTTTTTGACTATATGAGTAAGCATAAAATACCTTGTACAATAGGTGCATTTAAAGGATTACTTAAAGAACTGAAGGATTCTGGAAAGTTGGAAGACTAGGGGGTCATAATGAAATTATATAACGTATCATTTGATTTAAACAATACAAATCAAATATTAAAACCTTGCATACCATATAGTGTTGCTGCAGATGAAGATAAAACAATACCAAGAGTATGTTTGGCTAAGTCACCTGCTCATTGTATGCAAGCTATAGCAACAGACACTAGACAAGTATATGTTGGAAGTAATTTTATACTAAGAACTGTAGATATTAAGGAAGACAGTGATTATATAATAAATCCACAAGTTTTATTTGATAGAAAATACGTACCAGATGCACTTGAAAACTTAGAATATTGGAGCTTAAAACCAGTAAAATGTAAAGTTCAGCATTGTGTAATAGAGTATTTTGATTATGAAAGAGAAATTGCATGGAGCTGTATTAAGTTAGAGGATTGCTGGCGTATAATAAAGAGATTTAGTGGTAAAGAGTTTAATAGATGCAAGTCAGCTAAGACTATGTACAATGCTTTCAGTAATTGGGCAACTGAAAACAAGCAATGGGAAATGCTTGATGATGTATGGGATACAATAGCAATGTTACCATGGGCGCAGACTACAAAGATATACAATTTGAAATACAGAGTTTTATAAAAATTTTTATAAAAAATTTGTTTTTAGTATTGATTTTTTCAGCAAAATATGGTATTATAATTTAAGAATTAAGAATTGGAGGTAAATAAAGAGAAAAAACTAATACTTAATATTAAATTATGATACATAAAACAATTGATGTAAATGAGAGGGTCAATAAACATGAGTAAAGAAAAGACAGAACAGAAGAGTAGTGTTGTAAAACATGAAATTATTATTAACATTATATGGTTAGCAACTGTTATAGCTGGGTTATATTGGGTTCATCCAGCTGTAAACATTAAATCACCTGGATTGTGGTTTTTCATAGCTTTTTCATTTGTAGGTAAAGCAGTAGTAAAATACTTGTATGCAGTATTAGTGCTTATGGTAAGTAATAGTAGCTCAATGGATTTCGTATTCAATGAGAAAAATATTACAAGGGATTTTGCAATTGCAGGTTCCATTATTGGTATTGCTGCAATTATTGGGTTGACATCATCAGTGTTAATTAATGCAAAAGACTATAGTAATTTAATTACAGTCACAGAAGGAAATTTTGAGTCTGATATTAAGGAAATTAACTACAATGAAATTCCATTGCTAGACAAAGATTCTGCAGCATTACTTGGCAACAGAAAAATGGGTACAATGGTTGATATGGTTTCTCAGTTTGAAGTAAGTGATGAATACAATCAGATTAACTTGAATAACAAGCCAAAAAGAGTTACTCCTTTAAAATATGCCAACATCATTAAATGGTTTAACAATAACAAAGAAGGAATTCCTGCATACATTACAATTGATATGTCAACACAGGAAACTGAATGTGTTAGACTTGAAGAAGGAAAATATATCAAGTATTCTAAGGATGATAAGTTCAATAGGAACATTTGGAGACACGTTCAGTTTAAATATCCAACTTATATGTTTAATAACATTACATTTGAAATTAATGATGATGGAAATCCGGTGTGGGTATGCTCAGCACTTAAAAAGACAATCGGATTATTTGGAGGAAGGCTTGTTGATAAAGTTGTAATCTGTGATGCAATTACAGGTGACACTCAGTGCTATAATATTGAGGATTGTCCAGAATGGGTTGATACAGTTTACTCTTCTGATATGATGATTGAATTATATGATTATTATGGTACATATAAGGATGGATTCATTAATTCTATCTTAGGACAAAAAGGTTGTTTAGAAACTACAGATGGTTATAATTATTTAGCATTAAATGATGATATTTGGTTGTACACTGGTGTAACATCCTTAAGTGGTGATGAGTCTAATGTTGGATTCATCTTAATGAATAAGAGGACACTTGAAACTAAGTACTATACTTGTCCTGGTGCCGAAGAATACAGTGCAATGGATTCAGCAGAGGGTCAGGTTCAGCATTTAGGCTATACATCTACATTCCCATTATTATTGAATGTAGCAGGAGAACCAACATATTTCATTGCATTAAAAGATGCAGCTGGATTGGTTAAAATGTATGCAATGGTAAATATTGAGGAATATCAGCTGGTAGCTACTGGTAATACAGTTATTGAATGTGAGAAAAACTATTTAAAATTATTAAAAAACAATTCAAATATTAGTATTAGCAGTGATGAATTAACTGAGATTAGTGGAGAAATTAGTAAAATTTCACCTATTTCAGTTGATGGTAACACTTATTATTATATTACACTTAAGGATTCAGATGAAATATACAGTGTATTAGTGAGTGAAACACCTCATGTAGTACTAAATAACATTGGGGATAAAGTAAAAATTGGATTTAATGATAGTGATACAGAAGTAAATGACATTATTACAATTGAAACATTAGAGAAAGACATTAAGTAATAGAAGTAATAAAAGTAATAAGGGGTAGGATAACAGGGTATACATATAAGGTATGTATACCCTGTTTTAATGTTTGGATATATCATAAAATAAACTATTTTAGCTTATTATAATTATTAGCATAAGGCAATATAAAATACATAGCAATATATAAAATATATTAATTTTTTAATAATTAATTTATTACGGAGGATACACAGGCATGGTATTGGAAGAGATATTAAGTATATTGCCAAGTAAGGTACCTTATGATAAGTCATCAGATTCAAAAGTATTAACACCATTAAAAGTAGCACATGAAATGATAGATGCACTTCCTGATGAAGTATGGACAAGGAATATAAAAATAATAGACATTTGTTGTAAGAGCGGTGTATTTTTATATGAGGCATATTTAAAATTGATGGAATCTAAAGAAATAATAAGTGAATTTCCAGATAGAAGAGAAAGACATTTTCATATTATTAATAATCAATTATATGGATTATGTCCAGATGAGCAATGTCAATTTATATCAATGAGAACAGTATACGGACAACTAAGAGAAAATAGTAACATTATTTATATTAAGGATTATTCATCGATAATAAATAATGTTGATAAATCATTTTTATACGAGACACTAAAGAAGGAGTTTGGAACAATGCAGTTCAACATAGTAATAACAAATCCACCCTACAATCGAGGCATGGACTTAGATTTTGTAGATTTAGCTTACAAGCTTAGTACTGATTATACAGTAGCAATAACCCCTGCTAAATGGCAAACAGCAGCTCCAGACCAAAGGATAGCAAGTAAAATAAGTTATGGTGAATTTCGGGCTAAGTATGTACCACATATGAGTCAAGTAGTATTTTACCCTGACTGTGGGAATGTATTTAAAATATCTCAGGTTGATGGCATTACATGGTATGTAATGGATAAAGAGATACATGAAAAATGTAAAGTAATAAACAAGTGTAATAACCAGAAGCATTATAATTCAGTAGCTATACGTAACATCAGAGAGAGAGAGAGTTTATCAAATGTTGGCGTCGAAATTGTGCATAGCTTAGGGGAATATGAACAATTCAAGTTTAAACCAAGCTTACCAAAGAGATATCAAGTTTGGACAAATAATCAATTAACTATAGGTGGACAGGGTGGACAAACTAATTATTTATTAAGCACTGAAGGAATGCATAATGTAATTAGTATAAGTAGAATAATAGATACTTATTTAGGAGAGACATGTCCATCAGGGGCATCGAGTATGTCATTCACTTCAGACAGTAGAGAAGAATGTGAAAACTTTGTATCATGGTTAAATACAAAGTTTACCCGCTTCTTTGTAGCAATAAACATATCAAAATTAACAGGAATCATAAATAATGATTGTTTCCGTTTTGTTCCTGCTCCACCACTCAATCCAGATACCAATACATATGATTGGTCTCACCCATACACAGATGAATTCTTATATGACTATTACAAAGTATCTCCAGAGCACCAATCAATAATCAATTCAGTCATTCGTGAAAGGAAATAACAATGAAAAAATTAAGAAAACAATATATAATAGCAGTGATTATAGTAGTAATATCATTTTTATTAGGTGTATATGTACATAGTATATTTGTTAATAAAAATGCAAATACTAATTCTATAGAAGCAGTAGACACAAATATAAATGAATGTATACATAAATGGAGAGTATTAGATAGGGGTAATTCATCAGCAATACTTGTTACATGTGAATCATGCGGAGAATTAGTATTGGTAGATTATAACAATTATAGAATGAGAGCTGACTACACTGGAAAGAGATAGTAAGGCAACTGAAATTTAATATAGTAATAGGAAATACATTTGTATTAGTTATATAGACTAGTTATAAAAGTTGATACAATATAAATATATTAGAATAACCTAAAAATAAGCATCTATATATAATAGAAGTATAATTTAAAAATTTAAATTTAAGATTTGAGGTAATAAAAATGAGACTAGTGATTAATGTAACATTACAGCAGAATATGCAATGTAGGCAGAGCATGTGTCAACAAATGTGTTGTCAGATGCTTAATTATAATTGCATAAAAGCTTGTAAGTTAATTAATCAAACAGAGTAATATAAAGAGTGCAAGTTATTTCACAGATACATTCTCCTCTGAACCCTGATGGTTATTTAACTGTCAGGGTTCTTCCATGTGTAAATATTAATTTATACATATAGAGTTTAAGGATGCTGACACAGGTCCTTGCATAGAACACGCTTAAAAATAATAAAAACTAGTGGGAAAAATTTTTAACTTTTTATAAAAAATTGTTGACAAAATTGTTTATAAGAGGTATAGTATTTATAGAAAATAGATATGGGATAGAAAATAAAATGCTGGTGAGTCCATACGGTGTGGAAAATGTCTGCAAAACATTTTGTAGTGGGTTCAACTCCCACCACTAGCTCTATAATAAAATATAGCCCAGTAACTCAATTGGTAGAGTAGCAGATTCTGATTCTGTAGGTTGTACGTTCAAATCGTACCTGGGTTGTTAACAACTATGAAAGGATAGATATTTATGATAATTATAATTGATGGTGACTATAATGATGATAAGCATACAGCTCATATGGCAGGTGTATTATTAAATGAACATACAGATAAAGAAATATGTGGATTCATTACAGCTGATATAGAAAACACTGGTGAATATGAGTCAGGTTCTTTTTATAAAAGAGAATTAAAAGGTGTAAAAACATTATTATCTAAGATTAATATAGATGATATAGACTTAATTATTATAGATGGATTTGCAAAATTCAATGATGGTATACATAAACCTTTAGGTGAATACATATATGATAAGTACTATATTCCAGTAATAGGAGTAGCAAAGAAATGGTGTGAATATTGTAAAGTAAAAAACACAGAAGTTCATAGAGGTTCATCTAAGAATCCTTTATTTGTAACAGTTGCAGGTGGAAATAGTAATATGGCAAAGAGAATAATTACAGAAATGCATGGAGATAACAGATTACCATACGCAATCAAATTAACTGACTCACTTGCAAAAAGACAAAGCATTACATTAAACAATTAGTCATTAAAAGGTTCTCATAGCATAAGGGATAGTGCAGACGCCTCCTAAGCGTCAGATACGTGTTCGAATCACGTTGGGAACATTTACATATCTGGGTAGCTCAGTTGGCTAGAGCTGTTGGTTCATACCCAGCGTAAGTCGAGGGTTCAAGTCCCTCTCCAGATATTTAGCTGTAGCTTAAATTAGATAAGACATGTAGGAATGAGAAAGGAACAGCTCGGTAATACATAGTATAGTCTAATAACATTAAGAGAACGAGGCGCACGGATTTCTTATTGTAAAGCATACGGACTTTTACTCCGTAATGGATGCAGTACAAATCTGCCAGCTAAACTTATTAATACAAACAAATTATTTAAAAATATAGCCGTGTAGTTCAATTGGTGGAACACAGGATTTTGATTCCTGATGCTGTTGGTTCGAGTCCAATCACGGCCGCTAATTAATAGGATATACACTTTTAAGGAGTTAATAAGACGATTATTAACTCCTTATTTGTATATATTGATAATTTTATTAATTTTTAATATATCAGGAGGTAAATATTATGACATTTTTTACAGAAGCTAAAGCATTACACTCATTTGGAGTAGCAAAACTAATGTACAAAATTGCACTTGAAAAAAGAGATCATCAATATGCACATGATATGTACTTACTAGGTTTGATACACGATCTTGGATATGCAGAGACCAATTCTATGTTGGAGCATCCAATAAAAGGTGGTGAGGTCCTTAAAGAAAAGGGATATAAATATTGGAAAGAAGTATACAATCATGGTAGAGCAGATTCAAAATATGAATCAGATGAGCTAGATTTATTAAACTTTGCAGATTTAAGGATAAATGCATTTGGTGAAATTGTTTCATTTGAGGATAGACTTAGAGATATTGGAGTTAGATACGGAATACATTCACCTCAGTATATTGAGGCAGGAATTATAATTGAAAACATCAAACACAAATTTAGCATTCCTAGTGAAAAAGAAGACTAGTTATATAAATATGGGCTTGAATTTAGTCATTTTAGTATTTCAAAGTAAATAGAATAAAGTTTATTGGAGGAATATTAAAATGAAGTTTGAAATACTAACCGAAAAAATAGATGGCAAAAATTTTAGACTAATTAGACCAATTGAAGCACTTACAGACGATGAATATGATGATATTAAACCTTGGATTGAAAATATGGGAGGACATTGGAGAGAAAGGGTAAAAGCATTTACATTTGCAATGGATTCAGCTAAAAGGGAATCATTCTTAGAGTGGCAAGAGCAACATCAATTCTTTCCAACTCCTTCAGAAGTAGCAAAAAGGGTTGTGGAATTGGCTAATTTGGAGCATATAGCAAAGAGTAGCTTACCTGTGGTATTGGAACCATCTGCAGGAGCAGGGGCATTATTAGATGAAATACCAATTTGGTTTGAACATAAAGAATATGTGATAGAGCCAGTAGATGAAAATGCAGATATACTAGAGGACAAAGGATATAAGGTAGAGAGAATAAGCTTTGAAGAATTTTATAATCAGCATAAAAACTTAGGTAAAGACATTGATATAGTAATTATGAATCCACCATTTAGTAAGAGTAGAGACATTAAACACACATTAATGGCATATGATTTATTAAAGGATGGAGGAACATTAGTATCAGTAGTATCAGAAAATGCAATGTATTATGATAATGATGCAAGTAATCAATTTAGAGATTGGTTAGATAAGACACATGCATATATAGAGCATGTACCTTATGGATTGTTTAAGGAGAGCGGAACAACAATTGATACCATTATTATTAAAGTAACAAAAGCATAAAATACTTGGGGAAGTGAAAATGAATGTAGAAAATAGAATTAAGGCACTGGATGGTGTTGTAGTTAGTCATTTAGGACTGATAGGATATAAAAATGTGAGGGTAATAGCAGATAGAAGGTGTGGAAGGTGTGCATGTTTAATTCCTAAAGGGAGTAAGTGTGCTACATCTAAAATGATGATAAGCTTAACTACTGGGCAGACAATAGAAGAGCTCACGCAGGATTATGAATTTTATAAAATGTTAGGAAGTCATGAAACTAGAGGTAAATCATTTAAAGAATTTATAGCAAAACATAAAATTGTAAAAGATAGACAATGGATATGTAATAAATGCTTAGGTATACTCTTGGATAAAGCAGAAGATTTACAGGAGCAATTAGAGGAAGACGGGGCATTGTAGATAATGAGAAATTATAAAACAAAAAATTTATTAGGAAATAACAAAATAAGTTTACTAGTACAAAGGGGATATAGATTTGACGGATTCATAAATGGGTTTGTATCATATCCAATTAATAGTTATAGAGTAGTACTGGTTAAAATGCCAAGTGGAATTTATGAATTAAACTTTATGCTATTGAACGGAATGTTGTTTAGACCAACAGATATAGAAGTGTATACAGATAAAAACGGAAAAGAGACACTTGAGGCAGAGGTTAAATGGCTAAGGGATAATGATATTTTTAAGTGATTAAAGTTAAGATAAACTTATAAGGGAGATAGAATCATGAGAAATTATAAGTTAAATACAATAAAGGGATTTGGTGCATTAAGTTCAAAAAATGAGCTAAGAAAAGAACAGCAT
>JAGALE010000041.1 GCA_017625335.1 Lachnospiraceae bacterium | reverse complement strand
ATAAGGGAGAATATAACCAGCTCCTGAAGACCATGGGATACGTGAATTTTAATAATTTTGAAAATGTTATGGCTGTTTTTGTTCAGAAGCCAGGGACAAGATTTGTTGCTACGTTCGATGGATGGAATACAATCGACAGATATGTTAAGCGTGGCTCTAAAGGAGCATTGACATTTGCTGATAAGGCTCAGACTAAAGTTAAATATTATTTTGCTTTGGAAGATACTCATGGTTTATATCATAATAAGTTTGATGAGTGGACAGTAGAAACAGATAAGCTTTTCTATATTTTAAGCAAAGAATTTGATGTAAATAATAGTGAAAATATAATATATGATTCAGTAAGGAATTTTATAAGTAGAAATAAAGATATAATTGTTAATCAGTTTAATATACACAATTATGAATATACTGATTTGGTGGAAGAATTTATAATTAATTCAGTTACAGAAGCAGTATCATATAGATTTGGATATGAGGTAAGCTATGATTATACGAAACACTTGGAATCTTTAGATAGTTCATCTCTTGGAGTAATTGGAACTATAATAGCACAGTCCAATAATACCATTATTAATATAATTAAAAAATTAGATATTGAAATATCAAAAGATTTTATATATAATCATAATACAACCATTATAAATAATGGTTCGGAGATTGAAAGGAGTGTTGAGTATGGCGCAGCAGATAGAGATAGATTATGTTCAAATAGGGGATTATCAATATCCGGAGATGACCACAGGTTACGAGGAGCCGACGATAACGAGATATGGGATGATGCACAGAGATTACATGATGGAGAACAATCCGGAATTGGTGGAGAAGCTGGACAACGAGTGGAGACTGATGTTCCATTTGGCTCAAGTAGAGAAGGAAGCAGAAAAACTGCACAAGAAGATTCTGGAGAGGAAAGTGAGAGAAGCGATAGCGACAGGGGAGATAACCGAGGAGCTTCGCAACGAACAACCTCTAGTGTGGGCATCGATAATGGAAAGACTAGAGCAGGAGACAATATCTCAGGTAGCGAGGGAGTACGTACTGACGGATATACCAGTGACAGTGGAGAAGGATCCGACCAGGTTACCGAAGTCAGCGCTGGTGGAATTACCACTCAAGTAAATAATGATAGTATTATGGAGAAAGCAGATGTTGAATCATCTGCTTTTTTCGTTGATGTAAGATTTAGTGAACATCATAAAATTGAAGCAAAAAGATATGAATTATTAGAGTTTAATGCACTTGTTAAGGAAATTAGCCATGAATGGGCTGTCGGTAAGGAAAAGACTATAGAAAAGTATGGCAGCATCGATAACGCTATGGATAATGGTGACTATACGTACGTAGGCTATGCAAAAACCTCTATTAAAATCGATGTTCCTGGAATGGAAGAGATAGCCACAAGAATTGATATAGGCGATTTTGATGAGGATTTATTAGGTTATCTATCACATTATCCTGAATATGACAAGCAGGTAAAGTTTTTAAATAAACATATATCAACCATAGAACAGAATGGTTACGAGTATGAAACAGATGTGGTTCCTGGTGATAATGAATCAGACAGTGATACTCTCGAAGCTGATGAGGTGATTTCTGAGGAGACTGTACAATCCGAAACAAATCTTATTTATGAACAGATGAGTTTGTTCGATTTAGCACCTAGCCAGGCAGAGCAGATAGGTGACATTATTGCTGCAAATGCCTATAAGCCACAGAACAATATATCATCGGACATATTTATAAGTGACCAACTGGTAAGAGATATTATTGCTTCAGGAGCAAATTACGAAGCTCGTAATGCTATGTATTATCGAATAACAAGACCATTTGATACAAGGGAGAAAATGGTTGAATTTGTTAAAAGACAATATGAAGGCAGTATGAAGGGCATCATTCTTGAGAATGGAGATAAAATTGCCATATATGCCGATGAAATGGGTCTAAAAATAGCTCATGGAACACGTGCGAGAGTTAAATGGGAAAGATTAGTACCTTATGATGATGTCCTTGATATAGCAACAGAACTTGTCAAGGAAGGTAAATTCTTATCAAATGCTGAAGCAATCTATGCTGAAGAACAAGAACTTAGATATATTGCTCAAAGCATAGCGTATATTTATTGGCATAATGGTGTCAATTCATATATACCAGGTCATTTCTTGGATTATAGAGGTGGATTTCCAGATTTAAAAGAAAAGATTATGCATTCATTAAAAGAAGCAGATGATAATCTAATTGATTTAGGCGCTTCTTTGCGTGGTATAATCAATGATTATAATAATGGTTCTTTATCTTTGCCAGGATACACCATAGGGCAGTTTTATAGTGATTATGGGAATATATTTGACAGAATTGCTCTATACGATTCAGAGCCTATTGAACATGAGCTTAATGATGATTTGGAGATATATAAAGAATCCTTTATTACACATGATTTTATTGATGGTTTGATAACCAGAGCCGGTAGAGCAGGAAGTGGTTATAGACTATATAAATATTTCAAAGAAAATTACACATCAGCAACTGAAGCAGTTAAGTTTATAGCAAATGAATATGGAAGTAGTGGTGCTGGTGTTCCTGGTGGAAATGGTTATTCAACTTGGTTTGAGCCGAGCAAAGGACTTAAGATAGAAAAGGGGATGACTGGTCATCGGGAATTAGAAATTAAAATTAAATATTCAGAAGTAGCAAAGATTCTTAAATACTTGGTTGATAATGAGATGTTCTTTTCTAATGAATCTGATAGAACTAAGTATGATGAATGGAGAACAGAGCTAATATCTAAAGGTGTTACTTATGATACGGTGTTTAGTGAAAGAGACGAAGGCACTTTAAGATATAATGAAGAACAAGCAAAAAAGGCTGCTTCAGAGGTTGATAACGAGGATACAGATGTTAATGAACCTGAAGCAGATGTTTCAGATATAATCGAAGAATCTGAAGTAGTACTCGAAGAGTGGAATTATATTTCCGGAGATGAACCAGTAAAGATAGTAAAGGTTAGTGATGATAGGTATATAAATTACTATGGTTCTTCATCAGCTGGAGTGTTCGATACATTTAGCCAGGCTGAAGAAATGTTATATCGTCACAGACCAAATGCAAAGTCTGTTATTGCGCAAAATTATAAATACGATATGGATAACCTGGTGAAACGTGAATCGTTTGCACCACGCTCTAGATTTAGAGATAACATTGAAGCTATATCCTTATTAAAGAAACTTGAAGCTGAAAATAGGCATGCCACTCCTGAAGAACAAATTACACTTGCTAAATATGTAGGATGGGGTGGATTACAAGAGGCGTTTGACCCTGGTAATGCAAAATGGAGCAACGAATATAAGGAATTAAGAGAACTTCTTAATGATGAAGAGTATGCTGCAGCAAGGGAATCTGTACTTACCTCGTTTTATACATCTCCCGAAGTAATTAATGCAATGTATAAGGCTTTAGACAATATGAACTTTAAAGAAGGTAGAATACTAGAGCCTAGCTGTGGTGTAGGAAATTTCTTTGGGTGTCTGCCAGATGGATTAGATAATACAGTATCTCTTCATGGTGTAGAACTTGACAGTGTATCAGCTAGAATTGCAAAAAAACTTTATCCAAATGCAGATATACAGATATCTCCTTATGAAAGGTCAGCTACAAAGGATAATTATTATGATGTTGCTTTGGGTAATGTTCCATTTGGAGATTTTAAGGTATATGATCCGAAAGAGAAGAAATGGAATTTTGCGATTCATAATTACTTTTTTGCGAATACAATAAAAAAATTAAGGGATGGTGGCGTTATTGCCTTTGTAACATCTTCTTATACAATGGATTCAAAAAAATCTGATTTTAGACAGTATCTGGCAGAGCGATGTGAGTTTCTAGGAGCAATAAGACTTCCTAATACTGCTTTTAAGGGTGTTGCCGGAACAGATGTTGTGTCAGATATTATATTCTTAAAAAAGAGAGCAGTACCGACTGTTGATATTGAGAATGAGCCATTTATCCATGTAGGAAGCCATATGGGACATGCTCTGAATGAGTATTTTATAAATAATCCTCAGATGGTGTTGGGTGAGCTTAAGGAGGTATCAGGAAGATTTGGAAATGTACTTACGTGTGCTGATAATGGCGAAAGTCTTGCGTCATTATTAGATGCTGCAGTTAGCAATCTTAAATCCTATGATATATTGCCTGTAACAGAAGAAACGCATGCTATTGAAGAATTATCAGATGAAATAGATGCTAGTCCGGATATTGATAATTTGTCATATGGAATAATTAATGAAAAAATTTATTACAGACAAAATGATAAGATGAAGGCTGTTACCGACCTTTCGGATAAGAATTATAAACGTCTTGAAGGGTTGATTATGATTAAAGATTGTCTTAACGAACTTATATCATTACAGCTGCTTATTCCAAACGATGAGATTAATGAACAGATAGATAACACCAGGGAGCAGCTTAATTCATTATATGATGGCTTCGTTAAGAAATATGGTTATATTAATGATAAAGTAAATGCAAAACTTATTGAACTGGATGTTAATCGATATAAAATGTTGTCTCTTGAAAGGGCAATAGAGGATTCTAAGGATTATATCAAGTCAGACATATTTGTAAAAAGAACCGTTAGTCCCGTTATAGAGATTACATCATGTGATAATGCAGTAGAAGGTCTTGCAGTATCTCTTTCGCAAAGGGGAAGAGTTGATATTGATTATATATGTGGGCTCTGTGACATAACAGAAGAGGAATGCCTGGAAGAACTGGATAATTTAATTTTCTATGACCCAGAAATCAGTTCTTATGTTACAGCTGATGAATATTTGTCCGGAGATATAGCTGAGAGAATAGCCAAAGCGCAGCTATATGCAGAATCCGATACAGAACATTCATATGATAAAAACATAGAAGCCTTGAAAAAGGTTATGCCGGAAAAAATCAAGGCAGAGGATATCAGTGTAAGACTTGGAACCAACTGGATTCCTATGGAGATGTACAATCAATTCATCAGAGATTTATTATCTATACCTT
>JAGALE010000469.1 GCA_017625335.1 Lachnospiraceae bacterium | reverse complement strand
TTGGCATAAGAACACATCTTATGAATTAGAAATAATTCGTCAAAGGTGCTTACAAAAGGAGCAGGCTCACTAGATTTACTTTGGAATTCGGAATAGTTAGCATCATTATATTCTTCGATTTCATCAAAGTCTTGATTGTCAAATATGGCGTCATCATCAGCGCCAGAAAAGGTTATGCATGCTGGTAAGTCATCATCAGCCTCGAGTATATCAATTTCGACTTTTTCGAAGCCTTCGTTAAGGATTTCGGCACTCCTTTTGAATAATTCTAGTGTAGAAACAGTAATCATAATTTATTCCTCCTAGTTAATATCTGTATATAAGATTATAGGGAGAGAATTTGAATAGTGCAAGTATGATTGCACAGAAAGGATATAGCATGACCAAGACAAAAGATTGTTCAAATTGTTATTACTACAGAAATGTGGACCCGTTTAATCCAGAGCCTATTGTGGATTGCACTTGGCTACCTGATGAGAGCAACAACTACGGAGAAGATGGAAGAGCATGTGACGGAGAGGAGGAGATAGCCCATGAAGGTAACAACTAGTAAAGGCATAGCCTTTAACACAGTTAAGACAAAGCGTATAGCCATGACTACAGCAGAGCTTGCTATTGCATTTGGAATTAGTAAGCAGACTGTGGCAAGTCGTATCAAGGAGATAGAGGAAGAGGTTAGCAATAAGAGATATGGCCCACATTCAGTTATACACGATGTGGGATATGTAGCGGTTAATCCATTAGTATTCGCTGACTATCTTACATATCGTAGCAGACTACGCAACAAGAACCTTAGAAAGAATGTTCCGGATTATGATCCGTTTGAGACAGCTAGAGAGCTGCAGCTACAGACAGAGCCGGACGATGTAAGCGCATAGGAGGTAGGTATGGGAACAGAACCTAGAGATAACTATCAGCTGATGCTTCAGGAGGCTATAGAGAAGGCTAGAAGCTTTTCTGGGTTGAGACCGCCTAATCAGGCTATCTTAATCGGTAGCAGGGTTAGCGCTCATGACACTATAGATTACTACAGAGATGATGATGGTAATTTCTATTACGAGACTCATCGAGGTAGAGCATTCAAGGAGCAGATGGCAAAAGCTGAGAAGGAGCGAAGAAAGTTAAGGTATGGAGCTTAAGGATAAAAAAATAGAGCTAGGCAAATCAGAAAACCTAGCTCCATACAGTTTTGATAAACCGTAAATTGGCAATTTCAGTTTATCAAAACTTTAGTCTAAGGTCAATACCCGTAAGAACGATAGGAGATATTTTATGAATAACAAAGAAGATATCAAGGTTTTATTAGCACATATAGCAGCCTTTGCATTATTTTGCATCACTATGGGATTGCTGATGTGGTTAGGTACATATTAAGAATTTAGGAGGATAAAAGTATGTTATATGAGAAATTTGGAGAATTTGACAGCGCAGAGGAAATTAATAAGTCAGCAGAGGGACTTAAGGCAGAGGGAGATACAGAGAGCCTTCTTGCTCTGGCCAAGGAGAACGGCATAGACGAGGATGATGTATATGACTATTTAGATGATGTGGTAGATGAGCTTTGCAATCCACTTATGGCGGCTATGGGTAAGCTTCAGGTCGAAGCAGATGACCTTAAGCCTTATGAGATTATGGATGATTGGATCGAATACATCAAGTTCAGATGCCAGGAAAGAGATGAGATTGCAAGAGCAGTGCGCAAGAAGGGTAAAAGCCTCAAGGGCTGCATCGGCGCGTTGCTTCAGTGGTCATTTAAGAATGCTCAGCCGGTAGATAAAGACATAGTTAAGGCAGCAGGTGTCAGTGGAGGTTCTGTCAAGCTAGGCATACCTGGTATTGGTAGAGCAAGAAAGATAATTACAGATTATTACTTGGGAGAGTAGGAGGTAGCTTATGCAGAAGCAATTAATACTATGTATGAGTGTTCCGGGTAGAACCACCAGAGCTAAATATGAGATGACTGCAGCTATTAAAGAGATACGAGGTGTAGACCATCTTATATGTGATTTATATGGCGGGAAGATAAAGCTTGCAAGATATGTGGTGAGCGATAAAGAGTACGGCAAATTTTTGTATCTGGAGAATAGATGGAGTCAGGATATTAAGTATTACTCATACATTAGGTCTTTCGGGGAATATGAGGGTAACATATTTCCGAAGACTGCAGTATCTGATGAAACCATTAAGGTGTTGAAAAAGTATGGAATAAAAGCACCTGTAAATTCCACTTATGCTTGTATGGTAAATGAAAAGATGAGTGATATTTATTATGCCAAGAAAAAGGAGGAA
>JAGALE010000468.1 GCA_017625335.1 Lachnospiraceae bacterium | reverse complement strand
TTACTTCCCGCGGGTAGTAACCACTAGTTCTCTGCCTCTACTACCCGCGCCAGCTTGCTTTTTTACTTCCCGCGGGTAGTAACCACTAGTTCTCTGCCTCTACTACCCGCGCCAGCAAATTCATGCATTATAAAAGCTCCCGCGATTCCGCGGGAGCTGGTCATCATTAATTCATTATTATGCTACATACATAGTAACATATCTAAACTTAAACAATCTCAGTTGCATGCCTACATAGTAACAAATATAAACTTACATACAAACAATGCTGCTATAACAGTTACTACAATATCCTTCTTTGTGTACTTTCCAGTAAAGATTGCAATGAGCACATATGCGATTGCGCCTACACCAATACCATTTGATATGGAATAAGTAAGTGGCATAAGGATAAGCGCAAGGAAAGCAGGAACTGCTGAAAGCATGTCATCCATATCAACCTTAGCAAAGTTCTTAGCCATAAGAACACCTACAAATACAAGAGCCGGAGCTGTTGCACAGCTTGGAACTATACTTGCAAGTGGGCTTAAGAATAAGCAGATTGCAAAGCAGGCAGCTGTAACTACGCTGGCAAGACCGGTTCTACCACCGGCACTAACGCCTGAAGCAGACTCTACGAAGGTTGTACAGGTTGAAGTACCAAGTATTGAGCCTGCAACTGTACCGATAGAATCACACATCATAGACTTGTTAATATTTATAGGGTCACCATTTTCATCAAGCATATCAGCCTGCGCAGCTGTACCATAGATGGTACCAACTGTGTCAAACATATCCACAAGACAAAACACGATAATAAGCATAACTGCTGAGAACACACCACCGATATGCGGTCCGTTAAATGCAGCGTCCCAGGCATCACCATTAAAGGCACCAAGAAAACCTACCTCAGCAAAATCCTTAAATGACTGTCCGATTGAACTCATGTCAAAAGGTGGAAGTTCCCACATAAACAGATAATATAAAACTGCTGATGCAAGAATTCCAATAATTACATTACCCTTAACATTCTTCTTGGCAAGAATAGCGATAATTAGCACGCCAAGAATTGCAACTAACACAGGTACACAAGCTCTCCATGCATCAAAGGCTGTAAAAATCTCACCATTTACTTCTTCTCCTACCAGCTTTATTCTTCCGTGGAAGTCAAAGAACTGTACGAAGGTGTACTGGTTAGCCTCGATGATACCTGCATTCTTAAATCCTATAAGAGCTATGAAGAGACCTATACCTGCAGGAATTGCCTTCTTCAAGCAATCTGGCATAGACTTGGCTATATATTCTCTTAATCCTGTTATAGAGAGTAACAAGAATACAACACCTGATAAGAATATAAGAACAAGTCCTGACTGATAGCCTGTTATAACATCCATACCTGCAAAGAATGCCCCTGATACAAACATAGTACAGAAGAATGAGTTAAGACCCATTCCACACGCCTGAGCAAATGGCATATTCGCAACAAATGCCATAAGCAATGTTCCGATAACAGCAACTAATATAGATGCAATATAGGTTGAATTCCATATTTTAGACATAGCACCCGGGTCTGCTCCTGCTGCCACAAGCCATGCACCGGCACCACTACCGCCGCCTGCTGCCACCTGATCAGGATTAACAAATATAATGTAGGCCATAGCAAAGAATGTTGTTATTCCTGCAAAAATCTCAGTACGAACTGTAGAGCCTCTCTCGTTAATCTTGAAAAAGCCATCTTTAGTTACCAAATTGTTTTCAACATTTTCGTAGCTTTTCTCCACTTTAAAATCCTCCTTTTGTTTTTTACTCACCCTTCATTCTTGGAACAAAGACACGCGACACTATCTTTTTATCTTCCTCCGAAGCTGCATTCAAAGCCTGCTTACAGAAGAAGTCCTGTGCTTCTAACTTATCTCTTCCTCTCAAATCCTGCTTCTCATATGTGCCGTCCGACTGCATAATATGAGCCTTAAGAGTATCCGCAAGCTGAATATGAAGAATCTCCATAACCTTCTTCTTTAAATCCTCATCCTCAACAGGGAAGGTTATCTCAACTCTCTTATCTAAGTTTCGAGGCATCCAGTCAGCACTACCCATATATACATCCTCGAAACCATTATTATAGAAATAAAAGATTCTAGAATGCTCCAGGAAATTACCAACTATAGACCTTACTGTAATATTCTCACTCAAATCCTTAATGCCTGTCTTAAGACAGCAGATTCCTCTTATTATAAGGTCTATCTTAACTCCCGCATTAGATGCCTCGTAAAGTGCCTTGATTATTACAGGATCGCAGAGTGAATTCATCTTGGCAATGATTCGTGCTTCCTTGCCCTGTCTAGCATTTTCCGCCTCTCGATTAATAAGGCTTACAAATCGGTCCTTAAGCCATATAGGAGCAACCATAAGCTTATTCCAAGCAGGTGGCTCTGAATAACCAGACAGCATATTGAATACTGCCGTTGCATCCTCTCCTATAGAATCTGATGCAGTAAGCATACCCATATCTGTATATAGCTTAGCTGTTATGTCATTATAGTTACCTGTTCCTAAGTGAACATATCTCTTAATTCCCTCTTCCTCACGCCTTACCACAAGGGCAATCTTAGAGTGGGTTTTAAGTCCGACCAAACCGTAGATTACATGACAGCCCGCCTGCTCCAGCTTTCTAGCCCAGATAATATTATTTTCCTCGTCAAATCTCGCCTTAAGCTCAACCAAAACTGTAACCTGCTTACCATTTTCAGCAGCCTGGGCTAACGCTGCAACTATAGGCGAGTTACCACTAACACGATAAAGTGTCTGCTTAATAGCAAGAACATTAGGGTCAACTGCTGCCTGCTTTATAAAGTCCACAACCGGTGTAAACTCATCATATGGATGATGAAGAAGAATATCCTTCCTCTTAATCTGCTCGAAAATGTTCTCCTCGCGATTAAGTCCCACAACAGGCTGTGGTGTGTATTTTTTATTCTTAAGATGCTCAAAACCATCAAGTCCATTAACCTTCATTAAGAAAGTCAAGTCAAGTGGTCCATTAATCTTATACACTGCATCCGCACTAACCTGAAGCTGAGATTTTAGTTCCTTTAAGAGACGCTTATCCATATCAGCCTCTATCTCAAGCTTAATAACCTCACCCCAAGCTCTTCGCTTTATCTGTTTTTCAATCTCCTTAAGAAGGTCTGCTGCATCCTCCTCATCTATGGTAAGGTCTGCATTTCTCATAATTCTATATGGATGAGCACAGATAATCTCATAATTAAGGAATAGCTTATTTAAATTCTTCTCAATAATTTCCTCTAATAAAATTATCTCTCTAGCTTCACCTTCTGCAGGAAGCTCGATTACTCTAGGAAGCACCGATGGCACCTGTACTGTTGCTATATCAACTACATCCTTCTTCTTATCGTGAATAAGAGCACCTATATTAAGGGTCTTATTAGAGATAAGAGGAAATGGTCTGGATGAGTCAACAGCCATAGGAGTAAGAACCGGATAAACCTCTCTCTCAAAATATTTATCCACGAACTTTGCCTGTTTTTCAGTAAGCTCCTCATAATTCTTAATAAGCTTTAAACCGTTGCTCTCTAAAGCCGGAAGCAAAGAACGATTTAATGCAGTATACTGAGCATTCATCATTTCTTTAGTCTCAGGGATAATAAGATCAAGCTGCTCCTTAGGAGTAAGCCCTGCTATATCCCTTTTTGTTATATCTGCATCTACCAGGTCATACAAAGATGCCACTCTAATCATGAAAAACTCATCTAAGTTAGATACTGTAATACCAAGGAATTTGATTCTTTCAAACAAAGGTATAGTCTTATCCTTTGCCTCATTTAATATTCTGTAATTAAACAAAAGCCAACTATATTCTCTGTTATAATAATTGTCATATCTTTCTAACTGCTTTTTATCTAACATTTATACAGTCCTCCTTTGTCTTAAAATTGGTCTTATACCATATATCCTCTCGAAGAAATCTGCCCTAGACTCAAATAATCCAGCCTCAAGAGCAATATCCTCGTAGGTGCTTGCTGTGATAACCAGCTGATTATCTTTAACCGCCACACTTAAATCCTCAATCTTTTGTGTATGGCTTTTATCTAGCACATTAGCAATTCTAAGGATTGCTGTAAGCTTGGCAATATTCATATAATCGCAGCCATCTAACTCTGCCGACACCTTACTTTTTCCCGGAAGATAATGGGTATTGTACTTTACAATATTAGCAACCTCCATACGCTCCTTGTGGGAAAAGCCTATAATCTCTGTATTAGCTATGATGTAGTAGGAATTCTTCGCCGCATCGTTCATACTAATAAAGTTTCCACAATCATGAAGCAATGAGCTTATCTGAAGCTGTAATCTTTCAATTTTTCCCATACCATAGGGTTTCTTCACAGCGTCAAATATCTTAAGTGCATAATCTGCAATTCTTTCTATATGGCTCTTGTTACACCTATATCTTCTTGCAATATTATGAGCCGATGCAATAACATCCTCTTCAAAATTATGGTCAAATACAACCCTGCTTCCCTCATCCATATAATTAGCTGTAATACCATCGTTAAAGTCAACATTTGGAAAATATATCTCCTCAGCCTTACAGTTATTAAGGAAGGACTGATAAATGATTATATTAGGAAGCATAAGAGTTGCTCTCTCATATGGTATACCATATTTGTCAGAAATCTCCTGTGGGTGATGTCCGATAATAAGCTTATACAGCTCCTCAAATTGCTCTTTACTAATTCTGTCTCCTGCACCAAGCTCAGGTACAAGCTTCTTAATAGATGCCGCAACCTCTCCTACAGCAATAACATTCTTAATTTCCTTATCATTAAGGTATATATTTCTGAATGTAACGATATCATTTTCCACATACTCAGACATTATCTTATCCAAGCGTCCTGACTTAGAGCCCATCATAGACAGGTAGTCTCTAACTCTAACCGCTCCAATAGGAATATTTTCTGTAACTATAAGGTTATTCTTATCAAACAAGGATATCTGAACACTACCTGCACCTACATCTACGAAGGCTGTATTCTTACTAACCACCTGATGGAAATCCTCATATTTTGCTACCATACCCTTAAGGTTAATGTATCTTTGCTCCGAGTTACTAAGTACCTTAACCTCAAGATTAGTATTACGCTTAATAGCATCTAATACTATATCTGTATTCTCTGCTTCTCTAACTGCACTAGTTGCAAAGGCTCTATACTCAGTAACCTGATATTCCTTCATTTTTTTCTTAAACAGATTAAGTACATCGCAAATCTGATTTATAGAATCAGTCCCTAAAAAGCCATTGCTATAAGTATCCTTACCAAGCTCAATGATACGACTTACTCTATCAATGGACTTAAAGGATTTTCTACCATTTATCTCGTATATCTTCATAGCTATCTCATTTGAACCAACATAGATAGCTGCAAACATCTTATATGCCATGTAACCACCTCCTATTTTTTGCTATTTCATAAATATACCTTCAACGTTTATTTTTATATTAAGTTCTATATCAATTTCTATATTAATTACTTCAATTTTTTATTATCTATAATTTAGGAGCTTCACCTGACAGATCCTCCAGCAATCTTAAAACAGTTTTTCCCACCCCTGGATGAACTGCATAAGGTGCAATCTCTGCCAATGGCTTAAGCACAAATTCCCTCTTAATCATCTCTATATGAGGGATTTTTAGCTTCTCTTCCATTACTATGTCTCTATCGTACAAAAGTATGTCTATATCTAAGGTTCTTGGCCCCCAATGTATAAGTCTCTTTCTACCTGCACTCTGTTCAATATCATTAATAACGCTAAGGAGCTCCATAGGTGTATAAAGGGTTTCAATCTCCACACAACCATTAAGAAAATCGTCCTGTTCCACACCCCCATAGGGTTCTGTGACAATATACTCTGATACCTTGTTGACTCTGATATATTCGTCTTTATTAAGCTGATCTATGGCATAATCAAGGTACCCTTCCTTGTCTCCCAAATTAGAGCCAAGTCCCAAATATACTATGTGCTTTTTGCGCACAATATCCACACATACTGTTTCAAAGCTCATAGGAATCGGTGCCTTAGGCTTGCTTATCACAAGATGCACTTCCTTAATCATCTCGTAATTAAGAAGTATAGCACCTGCCACTGTCTCAGCTACCGCCTCTATAAGATCAAACTTTTCTTTGGTCATGGTTTCCTTAATCAGTTCACACACTGTGGCATAATTAACAGTCTTAGAGAGATCATCCTTTATTCCTGCTTCTCTTAAATCAAGATATAATTCAGCAGACACAAAAAACGGTTGACCGTTCTTCTTTTCTTCCTCTAAGACTCCATGGTATGCAAATATTTCCAAATCCTTAATAAGTATCTTGTCCATATTATATTTCCACCTTCGCGTACTGCTCTTATTCTAACATATTTCTCTATATTATTCTATTATTTTTGTGTATTCTTCTTGTTTCCTTCTTACCAAAAGCTTATCAGTTTTGCACCTGTCACTGCTCCCTCATAATGCCATAAACTGTCTTTAATGCGCGATAGTTTGCCTTCACATTATGCACTCTGAAGAAAGCACAGCCTTTCATAAAACCATATACAGAGGTTGCCACAGTGCCTTCATCCCGTTCCTCCACCGGTAGGTCTAGCAAATTCCCTATCATAGATTTTCTAGATGTACCAAGAAGAATTGGATAGCCTAGACTTTTAAACTCCTCTAAATGCTTCATAGTCTTTACATTTTGCTCATAGGTTTTGCCAAAACCAATGCCCGGATCTAGTATTATCCTATCCTTAGATATCCCCGCCGACAATGCAATGTTTACACTTTCATTTAAGTCATCCTTAATTTCATCTATCAAATCATAGTAGTTTGTATTATCTCTATTATGCATTAGGCAGCAGGCCACTCCTGATTTTGCAATCACTGATGCCATATCCTCATCATATTTTAACCCCCAGATATCATTGATCATATCTGCTCCTGCAAGTATACCCGCCTGAGCCACCTTTGCCTTATATGTATCAAGAGATACCGGAATATTAAAATGCTCTTTTATGGCTTCAATAATAAAGCAGGTTCTCTCAATTTCCTCCGCCACTGAAATCTGTGTATGTCCCGGTCTTGTGGACTCTCCACCCACATCTATTATATCTGCCCCCGCATCTATCATGTCTCTTACATGTCTTAAAGCCTTATCTACATCAGAGATATCTCCCTCTCTGTAAAACTGCCCACCATCAGAAAAAGAATCCGGCGTGACATTAAGAATTCCCATTATATATGGTCTTTTTCCTATAGAAAATTCCTTCTTACCTATAATCATACCGCATTCTCCTCTTATACTATGATACCTTTATTCTTTTTTGATTCATCCCAATAACAGCTATCCTTCGCTTTACAGCTAAAGCAATTACGAGATAGCTTATCCGCCCTATAAAGAAGATAGTTTAAGGAACAATTGTCCTCCTTATCCCCTAACTCCTTATGAGACCTTATGGCCTGACAGATAAGCTCTTTTTCTTCATTAGAAAAACCAACCTGTGTCAAAATATCTAAAGCTATGACTCCTCCTATCTCGTGATGAGATAAGCCCTTCTCATATTCCAAATTCCTTCCTATGTCATGAAGCAAGGACATGGCGTATATTGTTTCCTTACTAAAGCCAAGCTCTTTTTCCAAATTAATTATATATGCTATTCTTGCCACATCTAGAAGATGCTCCATACCATGAAGGCAATATATTCTGTCCTCTTCAGCCTTGCATATTCTTTCCATATGCTCATTAAAGGTAGGATTGGCAAGTATTAAATCTATCTTATTCATCACATTCTCCAATTACTGTGGTAACAAATCCAAAGATGTAATTTGCTTAATTCTTTAGCTTTGCCATATGCAAAATAACAGCATTTTTATTATGCATTCTAAATTTGCATCCACAAATATTTTCTATTCGTCATAATCATAATTTATGTAATCAGCCAAAAAGCTTAAGGAGCCACAAATCATAACCACGTCATCCTCCTCAGCCTCAGCATAAGCCTTAGCTATAGCTTCATCGGCATTTGATGCAGTAGTGGCAGGCACTCCATTTACCAAAAGGAGGTCCGATAAGATATCCTTATCCAAGCCTCTTGGCGTGTTAGGAGTTATGGCTATGGCATATGACATAGTGTCTCTTAGAATATCCACCATTTTGTCGTATTCCTTGTCCTTCAACACTCCTATTATATAGACAATTTGTCTGTTTGTAAAATATTTATTAAGGCTTGTATTAAGCTCTCTCCACGCTTTTTCATTGTGGGCTCCATCAATAATAGTAAGAGGCTTGTCATTAACCTTCATGAATCTGCCCACCCAGCTGGTCTTTGCTATTGCAGCCTTTATGGCTTCATATTCAAGACCAAATACCACCTGTGCTACCTCTATGGCAGTACATGCATTATACACCTGAAATGTACCCGGAAGGCCTATAGTATATTCTCCATTTTTATACGTAAATGTAGTTCCATCTATCCCCTCAGAGATAACAGCAACACTTTCCTCATCTACCTCTACATAGCAGGTATTAACCAGCTTACATCTTTCCATAAGAACATTGGAAACCTTCTTCTCCTGAGGGTGAGCTATACATGTAGAATTTTCTTTTATAATTTGAGATTTATTTGCAGCAATCTCCTCCACCGTATCTCCCAGATAGGACATATGATCAAGACTTATGGATGCAAACACAGAAGCCTTAGGACACTCTAACACGTTAGTCGCATCCAAAGCCCCACCCATTCCACACTCTATAAGGGCAACGTCCACCTTCATATCTCTAAAATACATAAACGCTATAGCTGTTTCTATCTCAAAAGCACTAGGGCTTACATAGCCCTCTGCCTCCATATCAGCAACCTGTTCTTTAACTAATTGAACATATTTAGGAAATTCTTCCTCTGACATATTTTCTTTATTAATCTGAAATCTTTCCAAATAGGTAAGTACAGTAGGAGAAATGTACCTTCCCACCTTCATACCTGTTTCCAGTAATATATCCTGTAAAAACGCAAAAATAGAGCCCTTGCCGTTAGTTCCCCCTATATGAAGACACTCTATCTCCTTCTGCGGGTTTCCTAATCTGGAAAGAAGCTCCTTAATACTATCTAAGCCGGGCGTAATGCCCAGCTTATTTTTTTCTTCTATATATTGTTTCGCCGACGGTAAATCCATATCCTTATTCCACCTCATAGATTACATGCTGTACTGGTATGGTATTATCATCAATTGGACATATCTGATAGCCATCCTCCTTAAGAGAATCTATCAAATCCTGTAGTCCTGCCGCTGTATTAGGGTTATCCCTAAGATCATGAAGCAGCACAATAGAATCACAAGAATTAGAGCTTACGGTGCTCATAACATTGTCATTTAGCTGCTCCGGTGTTAGAGAATGATCCATAGCATCCTCTGACAAGGAATTCCAATCATAGTATGTAATACCATCTTCATATAAATAACCCATCAGCCCTTGAATGTCAACACTTGAAACTGAATTTGAGCTACCACCTGGGAATCTGTAATACTTACAATCCACTCCTGTCTGCTCAAGCAAAAAGTCATGAATTTTAGTCACATCCTCCTCAAAGGCTTCCTGACTGGCATAAATATCATCATACTTATGAGTATAGGAATGCATAGCCAACGTATGACCTTCATCTACTATTCTCTTATACAAAGGCCACAAACTTTCATCCGGTGTGTAAACAACAAAAAATGTAGCCTTAACATCATTTTTCTTAAGCACATCAAGTATTTGGGCAGTGTGAATACTTGGACCATCATCGAAGGTCAGGTACACCTTATACTTACTCTTAACAGATACCGACTGGCTCTCTGCAGTGGTTCCACTAATTTGAGATGAATTATCATTAATCTCTGTAGTGTTACCATCTACTGATATAGAAATATCATCAACGTCATCATCACTATCTATAGGATTATGCTTCTCCATACCCGCATCCGAATTCATATCTGTTGCTCCATTATCATTACTTCCCATAAGTACGTGGGTAGATTCACCTGGTTCCTTATCCAAGTCCGATACTGCCCCCTGATCTAAAAGCTCAGCATCCTGTGAGCTAAGGGCAACTGTTATCTCAGTAGCCTCGGCTTCTAATAATTCCTGAGATAGATATGTTTTAGCATTAAGCTCATTCTCTAAATCACCTGCTTTATCCTCTAGCTTGTTAAGCTTAACCATAAGATAAAGACAAAAGAACACAGGAAGTGCACACACAAATACAAAGCCACATACTAGTAACCTTTTAATGTTATCCACATTCCTTCTGTTATAATCTTCTTCATGATTACAGTCTAATTCTTCAGAATTTAATCCATTATTTTCTTCTGCATATTCAATTTTTGCCTCGTCAATGTCTCTCATAAAAAATCCTTTACTTTTCTATATATTGTGTTATAATAATTTCGTAATACAAATTCTATGGTGCGACTTTTTACGGATTACCGAAAAAAAGGTCGCATTTTTTATTGTAAACCTTTTCGGATATTATGTCAAGTAAATATGTGAAGTGAAGTTTAATTAATTGTAACATTTTCGTAATATTACCCACAATAAGAAAGTACGCGTTTATTGAGTTTTCCACCTTATCCACAAAGTTATCCACATTTTTTTGTAACAATTACACCTTTGTATTCAGTTAACATAATGTAAATACATAAGTTTTTTTACATTTATTAGCTTTGATTATTTTGTGTGTGCAAACAATTTTTTCTTGTTTGTGTAAACAAAATCCTCTTCCATGAATATATTATTGTAAGCACATTTGAAAGGAAAAACTAATATGTCAAAATGTGGATGTGGCAACAAGGTTATTGTTAGCGATTTGATAAACGGTGGTATGTCAGGCAGCGAATGCGTGGATGTATGCATCAATCCTCAATGCGGTGAGCCACAGTTTTTAACTGTCCTCACACCTGTAGTCTATGATGAATTAGGAATTAACGTATGTCAGACCTTTACTCTGCCTGCAACTGTTCCAACAACCTATCCTACTGCAGTTTATGCTAGTGCTGAGGTTATTGATATAACATTTCCTACTACCGGAGAAGGAGCCGTAACTATTACTCCTATCTCCTCAAGACCAAACTGCTATGAGATTACTCTCACCAATCTTACTTTTACATTTGCTGTAAAATTCTATGATTGTTGCAGACGATTATTAGGTACAGTACTAGTTCCTGAAGTATTATATCTTCCATCATCAACTACTGATCCGGGCTATGACGAGGACACTAATCCAAGCTCTCTTGTTATTAACCTTTTCGCTCCTTACGGTGTTGTATATACAGACGGTGATATCACTACACCTGCTCTTAATGTGGTTGGATTTTCAACTACTAACAGTAGTTTAGAGCAGGGACTTAACCTTATGGCAATTCCTAAGGTTTTAGCACTTGATGTTGTAGCAGGAACCATAACTGTAGGACTTACCCTCATCGTTAAGTCAATCTATTTTACTCAATATCAGCTTCCTCACAACGGAAAGGCTATTATTTCTAAGGGTAGCACCTCTCAATCCGAGGACTCTCTTTGCTTAGACTTTGTCAATGGAAATCTGTTAGATAGAAATATCAAGCCTATAGAAATATGTAACCCAATGGACCAAAAGCAAAATTGCAATCAGGCAGATATGACACCTTGCTTTAATTGTAATGATGATTTAAATTCTATGTCTGATATGTAATATTTCCAAAATTTTACAGTCCAAATAATTAATAATCTCCTTATTTTTAGGCAACACTATGTGTATAAATCTTTTAAATAAGGAGATTCAAATTATGAAAAAATTCAAGAAAGCATTACTTCTTTCTCTCTCAATCGTTGCATTCTCCTGCTTCTTCGCAGGCTGTGGCAACGATGACGAGAAAACAACTGACGGGAGTACTAGTACAGAAACTACTCAGAACTCAAACAATGACTCTAATAATAGAAACGATGGAAACAGTATAGCTGACGACATAGGAAATGGTATGGAAGACGTAACTGATGGCATCGTAGATGGTGTTGAGGATGTTACTGATGGTGTAGTTGATGGTGTTGAAGATGTTACAGGTAATGATAACACAATGAACAATACTGATATCAACAACAATAACAACTCTACAGGTTCTATTGAAAGAACCACTGAATCAACTACTGAGTCTAATAACACAAGCAGACGTTAATAACATTATATAACTATGCATTTGCACAAAACAAAGCACATGTACAGGCTACATATCAGCTTGTATCATGTGCTTTATTTTGTGCTTTATTTTGTTATGTCCTTTTCCTTTGCAGCCTGACAGTCCATAGAAAAACCATTCTTGGCCTTATTCATCATAACGTCATACTGTGTGTACATTTTCTGAACACTATTTTCTAACAGATAATAATGCATTATGTATGGTATAAGTAAGGTCAAAAGGGCTACTGTTAATGCCAAGCCAATCATAGATCCTGTATAGTTAACATACAAAATTGTTGCCATAGTCATAAGGGCAAATAATACTGTAACTATAAGATGAACCAATCTTTCATGAGCAAAAAAACTAATCTGAACTAGATGCTTTTTCATCTCAATATTCCAATCTATATCACAATCATTATTCTCATCATTTCCACTATCAGTTCCGCTATCAACTATATTTTTTGCATTATCATTTTCTAGCAATTCATCTATATATGCTAAGTAGGCCAAAATTCTCTTCTTCATGTTCACTCCACCTTCACATTTTTGTGTTATATATAAACCTATAATACATATTTTTACACATTTTTCAATGATTTAGGGTTATAAAATCGGATTTTTTCCTTATTATAACATAGTAATCAAAGAAAATAAGTGATATAATTACCTAGGGCTTTATAGCATGGTTGCATGCTACATTGCTACATGGAATATACGGAGGAGAAATTATGCCAGATAATATAAACAATAATAACAACGATGATAAGGACGATTACGAGAAGTATTGTTACCTCTGCAAACGTCCGGAATCAAGTGCAGGACCATTCATATCCATGCCGGGAAGCATGTGTATATGTAATGAATGTATGCAAAAGAGCTTTGATGCCCTTAGCAGCAATCCTATGTCCTTCCTTGATTTCAGCAAAATGCCAAACATTAACCTGTCTCAGTTTATGCCTTTTGATGATATACCAAAATCACAGAAGGTTAAGAAGAAAAAACCTAAGGAGAAAAAGGAAGAGGTTGCTCTCACATTAGAGAACATTCCTGCGCCTCATAAGATTAAGGCAATGCTTGACGAGTATGTTATCGGACAGGACTATGCCAAAAAATGTATCTCAGTAGCTGTTTATAACCATTACAAGAGGGTTATAACTAACACTATGGATGATATAGAAATCGAAAAATCTAACATGCTTATGCTTGGACCTACAGGCTGCGGTAAAACCTACTTGGTTAAAACTGTAGCAAAGCTTTTAAATGTACCTCTCGCCATCACTGATGCCACATCTCTTACAGAAGCAGGCTATATAGGTGATGACGTAGAAAGTATCCTTTCAAAGCTTTTAGCAGAAGCTGATAATGATGTAGAAAAAGCAGAGCGTGGCATCGTATTTATAGATGAGATCGATAAAATTGCCAAGAAGAAGGAAACTCGTAGCCGTGATGTCAGCGGTGAATCTGTTCAGCAGGGCTTACTTAAGATTTTAGAGGGTTCCGAGGTTGAGGTACCGGTTGGATCAAGCAGCAAAAATGCTATGACTCCTCTTACCACTATGAACACCAAGAATATCCTCTTTATCTGCGGTGGCGCATTTCCGGATATCGAGAAAATTATTGCAGCAAGACTTAATAAGCAATCTGCAATAGGATTTAACGCAGACCTTAAGGATAAGCACAAGGATAATATGAATATTATCAAGGAGGTTACCAACGAGGATCTTAGAGAATTTGGTATGATTCCTGAATTCATTGGAAGACTTCCAGTATTATTCACTCTTGACGCTTTAGATAAGGATATGTATATCAAAATTCTTAAAGAGCCTAAGAACGCAATTCTTAAGCAGTACAAGAAGCTTCTTGCTTTAGACGAGGTAGATCTTCAATTTGACGACAGCGCTTATGATGCTATAGCAGAGCTTGCCATGGAAAAGAAAACCGGAGCAAGAGCGCTTCGTGCTATCATCGAAAAGTTTATGCTTGATATTATGTACCAGATTCCTAGAGACGAAAGCATAGGCAGAGTAACCATAACTGGTGATTATATAAGAGGAAAGGGTTCTCCTGTCATAGAGCTAAGAGGAACATTCTAAATTATAGTTTGGGGAGGTTCTTAATATGAGAACTGCAATTATCGCTCACAGAGGCGCGTCCAAGTTAGCCGGAACAGATAATACCATAGAAAGCTTTCAGCTAGCAATATCTCTTGGGGCAGATTTTGTTGAGATGGACGTAAGACAAACCAAGGACAAAAAGCTTATAGTTTTTCACGATGACACCATAGACAGCACTCCTATAAAGTTTTTGACCTTTGATGAGCTTAATACAAAGACCAAGGAAAAAGGATATCAGGTTCCTTTATTTGAAGATGTTTTGAAGCTTTGCCAAGGAAAAATCAAACTGGATATAGAGCTTAAAGAAACCGGATATGAATTCAAGGTTTTATCTCTTATCAAAAAGTATTTTTCTTACGATGCATTTGTGGTAAAATCCTTCTTAGATACTGCAGTCAAGAAGGTTGAGCTTTTAGATAAAAAGGTTAACACCGGTCTGTTATTAGGCTACAAAAAGGCTGATATCAAAAGACGTGTCAACGAATTCCTACCTAAGCGTAGACTTAGTCTTTTGGACGTTGATTTTGTATCTCCTAACTACAAGCTTGTCACTTGGGATTATATGCTACGCATGCGAATTCTCAAAAAGAAGGTTTATGTATGGACTGTAAACGACGAAGCAATCATGAAAAAGCTTCTCAAAAAGAAAGTAGACGGAATTATTACTGATGTCCCTGATAAGGCCATAGAAATCAGGGATGCTTACTATAAAAGAAAGGAACACTAAAGGTTAGGTTATTTTTATGAATTACAAAATTGGTTTTATCGGCTGTGGCAATATGGCCTCAGCAATCATTCAGGGTATTGTTAAAAAGACTGATATCAAAAACGAGGAAATTATTGTATCTGATGCTTCTGAGGTTGCCATTTCAAAAGCAGCCGACGACCTTGGGGTAAATGCTACTCGAAGCAATACAAGAGTTGTATCAGAGTCAGATGTTTTATTCCTTTCTGTAAAACCACAGTTTTACGCAACTGTGCTTAATGAAATCAAGGACAAGGTTTCTCCTTCTCAAATAATAGTTACCATAGCACCAGGCAAAACACTTGCATGGATTCAATCCATCCTTGGTGATAATGTTAAGGTTGTTCGTACTATGCCTAACACCCCTGCTCTTGTAGGCGAAGGTGTAACCGGTGTATGCAGAAATGCGAATGTAACTGATGAGGATTTTACATATGTTATGGGTTTACTTTCAAGCTTTGGTATGACTGAGGCTATCCCAGAAAGTCTTATGGATGTATGTGTTTCCGTTAGTGGTAGTTCTCCAGCCTATGTCTTTATGTTTATCGAAGCTATGGCAGATGCTGCTGTTGCAGATGGTATGCCTAGAGATAAGGCTTACAAATTTGCGGCTCAATCTGTCTTAGGTAGTGCCAAGATGGTTCTCGAAACAGGCAAGCACCCAGGTGAGCTCAAAGATATGGTTTGTTCCCCTGGTGGAACCACCATCGAAGCTGTACGTGTGCTTGAAGACAAGGGCTTTAGAAGCGCTGTCATCGAAGCCATGAAGGCCTGCACCGCAAAGGCTAAGGGTCTATAAATAACATTATAGGAAGTTAGAGCAAAAGTTTTCAGACCTGCATATACAATTTTGTATGTGCAGGTTTTCTTATGTGTCGGTTCAGATGATAAGGGTGCTTGAAACACGCTTCGTCGTGATGATTTTTTGAATATTCGGAGAAGGTTATCTAAGACGTACGAGGGCCGCTTTCAACCGTACGTCCATGTACGTGAAAGCTACGCTGGCATCCATGCCAGCGTGCCCTCTATCTTTCAGCCGAATATTAAAAATCTATCACTCCTACGCTATCGTTATCAAGCATCCCTTATCAACCTGAACCTTAAGCTTTGGCATACATTGCACATACAAAACTGCATAGCAGGGAAAACTTTTGCTATCGCCTTCGGCGATAAAGTAACTTGCCGAAGGCATTGAAAAGCTGACCAACCTAAGCACAAGCTTAAGCTAGTCAGCTTTTCAACTTCTTATAATGTTATTTATATGAAATTATAATGCGAATGATCCTTCCTCGCCATCAGCTGTGAAGTAAACCATTCCTGTCTCTGGCTGATAGTAAACGTTTAAAGCCTTAATTGACTTCTTACCACTTACCTCAGTAGCCTTAGCTACGATATCAGCTGTATTAACCTGTCCACCAGCGTACTCGATAACAACTGTCTCAGTTGCCTTCTTAGCTGCTGTAGCCTTCTTAGCAGGTGCCTTCTTTGCAGGTGCTGCCTTCTTAGCTGGAGCTGCCTTAGCCTCTGTCTTCTTCTCTGCTGCCTTTGGAGTTGCTACCTTAGGCTCTGCCTTCTTAGCAGGTGCCTTCTTAGCTGGAGCTGCCTTAGTCTCTGTCTTCTTCTCTGCTGCCTTTGGAGCCTCTGCCTTCTTCTCCTCAGCCTTCTTTGCAGGAGCTGCCTTCTTAGCAGGTGCTGCCTTCTTAGCTGGAGCCTTAGTCTCAGTCTTCTTTGCCTCTGCTGCCTTAGCTGCCTCTACCTTAGCCATAGTTGAATCAACTGTTGCCTTCTTAACTGCCATTGTTACATCCTCCATAAAATCTAAAATATTTGTTCTATATGCTCACCAATGATGTCTGTTTCTTTGTCGCTAGGCAAGATAATACCCCTTTTTTCCTTGTTTTGCAAGGTTTTTCGACATTTTCTTAAGTATTTACCAATGGATTTCGATAAAGTTTACAAAAAAAATACATTTTGCACAAAGGATTTAGAGTTATATGCAAAATGTATTTTGATTTTGATTATTAAGTTGTAATAATTAATATGCTCTAACCTTTGTGTCTTTGCTTATAGCTAATATATTTAGGCAGGTCTCTGCAGAGGTTGGTAATTTCAAAACCGTAGATATCCATATCCTCACGCTCTTCTATACGAACTAGAATTCCTGTCAGGTTAAGTTCATAACCATTTTCTTCATATATAAGGTTGGCTCTATCACCCATATTAAGTCCGAGCTCCCTAGTTCTATCTGCAAGACCAAAGCCTGTAGCGCTTACATCCTTCACCATAACCTTCATAGAACCACGACCAACCATCTTCAAAGTTCCAATATTAGATACCGAAACTCTAAAGCTACCACGTCTATTATGTCTTATACCTTCGCAAGCAACCTGTAGAACATATTCATTTTTAAAATTAACTACTCTCGCCTGCTTCCACAGATAAGGAACATTCTCATCCAACAAACATTCCAACTGAACCTTTACGTTATCAAAATTAAGTCTTTGGGGGGATTCAAAATCAATACTAATTATAGCTACAGCGTCGTTAATTACCTTTTTTATGTAGCCGTTTAGTCTCATCTGGTTTTCTTCGGTGCTGACTAAGAGAGTTATTCGGCATTCTGCCTCTAATTCAGATAATCTTATTCCCACAAGCAATCCTCCGTAATCCAATACATATACTTGATTTGATTTTAAATGATTTTGTGCATTTTTTCAATGTATTTCGACATGAATCAAAAAAATGGTAGCACGTTAAAGCGCTACCATTTTCTTCTATCATAAGTTGACTAACCCCTAAGATATATATTATATCGCTAAATTAAATATATTATATCGCTAAATTAAATATATTATGGCTTATCTTTAATTAGTTTCATATGTTCCTGGTTCAACCTTCATATTATAGTTATAGTAGGCAGAAGGCTCCACATTAGCATTTCTATCTATGTTCATAGCATTAACTTCTTCTAAAGTTAAAGTACAATCATTCTTAAAGGTTTCATCCTCTATAGCAACGTATTTTCTATTTACACTATCCCAATATTGAGATCCCTTATATAATGTAGCAACCCAAGTTTGAGTAGCAGCATCGTAATTATAGCATACAAAATCATTCCACACTCCGGTTTCATAATCATATTTTCCTATAGAATTGATGTCCTGATAATTATAACGAATTGTTTTTCCTTCCGGTGCTTCAGGGAACCTAATTACCGGATTTTTGATAACTATATTAGCTGTTGATGCATTTTCATCCTCAAAGGTTGTTCCCTTTTCAAAAAATTCATACTTATTGAAATATCGTCCGTCATACCATACGTTATTAAAGTATCCTATAAATCCGGAACCACTATCATACATAAATGTATAGCCATCTGCTCCAAATCCAAAGATTGAGGTTATAATATACAGCTTTACATACCCCCCATCTTTTCCTACACGAGCTCTTATATCGCTCCATGTAAGCTCTGGAAGATCCTTTTCCTCCTCAGGAACTGTCATAGCACCATACTCACAGATTACGTCGCCAAGCTCATTCCACGTACTTATAGCATATAAATCACCATCTGATCCGTCAAAGGTATAATAATACTTAACCATATCCTTATTAACGCCTTGACCGCCACCACCACCGGCGCCACCATAATTTCTAGTCTCACCATCATAGGTAACATCTATCAACCAGTGGGCGTCTGCATTCCATTTACACTCAACTGACTCATCTATCAGCTCAGCACAATTCCAAAGCATAGACGGATATCCTAATGAATCCAAAATAAATGGATATAGATACGACACCAACATAGGTTTGTTATCCTGTCTTCCGTATGGATCTTGAATATAGAAGTTTTGATCAACATGTGGCGATGTGGACAAGCCATAGTAAGGAGATGATGTACTCTTATATAAGTCACCTAGCACATAAGAACCTGAATATAGACACATATTGGCAAGACCAATATCTACAGCATTCATTTTCTCCCAAAATGTCATAGAATCATCTGTGTATGTATCAACAAGATATTGTTCCTCTGTTCTAAGCCTTGGAAGAGTAAGTATAACATCTGTAGCTTCGCCTAAACCATATCTAGAATATTCATATAATCTTACTTCTCCACCATCCGTATTACTAGAATAGAAAATATATCCTCCCTTAACACGGTATGTATCTAAATTCTCATACTTAACATCCGCAAACTCCTGTTGTTTCAAATCTATATAACAAGTATAATCTCCTGCTATACTAGAATCTTCATCTACGAATACGAATCCTTGTGGATCAGGATTATCAGTTTCCACATAGAAATAATTGCATATATTCTCTGTAAGTGGTGTTATTTTATAACTATACTGTGTTATATCCACATCTGTTGAACCACCTGTACTTCCACCTGTACTTCCACCTGTACTTCCACCTGTGCTTCCGCCTGTGCTTCCACCCGTACTTCCGCCTGTAGAACCGCCTGTACTTCCACTTGGTTCAACATACGGATTTTCAGGTATCTGTGATGCTGAGGTATACTCAAATCCACTTGTGGTATTGGAAATTATACCATCTACATTTCCAGGTGCCCCCTGACCTTTTGCAACTAATACTATCTGTATAGCCTCAAGTCGCTTACTATAGCCTGCTGTACCTGATGGTTCACCATTTTTCACCCAACCAAGCCAACCAAAGGTTTGGGCATGAACTCGGTAGTACAAATCATAATGGTTTGCCATCTCACCTGTGAGATAAATCTGTATAGACTCAAGTCTCTTTGATTCACCAGAGGTTCCTGCCATTTTTCCGTTTGATACCCAACTCTGCCAACCATACTTTTGCACATGAGTACGGTATGTTATTCCTCCAGGATACTGCTGATTAGTAAGTTTTATATTTATTCCTTCTAGTCGCTTTGACTCACCTGAGGTTCCGGAAATATCTCCATTGTATTTCCAGCCTTGCCATCCATACGTTTGAACGTGGGTCTTATATGAAACATTTGACGTAGTTGCTCCTATCACTGTCTCATCGGTATTGCCCTTGGAACTTACGTAAGGTTCTGCATAATCAGATGTGATATTATTATAATCATCAGCCACCGTCTGTCCCTTAGATACAACAACTATCTGAATTCCCTCAAGTCTCTTAGACATTCCTGCTGTACCAGCAGCCTGTCCGTTCTTGGCCCAACCAAGCCAGCCATAGTTTTGTGCATGAACTCTGTAATAAATATCATACAAAGCTGCATTCTCACCTGTAAGCTGAATCTTAATCGCTTCAAGACGCTTTGACTCTCCTTCAGTACCATTCATCTCACCGTTAGCCGACCATGGTAACCAACCATAATTCTGACAGTGAGTGGTGTACTGAACTCCTACATTGCTGTCCCCTGAAACCACAATCTCTATGCCTTCTAGACGTTTTGACTCACCACTTGTTCCTGACATAGCACCATTTGCCTTCCAAGTAGCATAATCACCATCCTTACCTTCCCATCCATAGGTCTGTACATGGGTGCGATAATAAACTGATACATTATTAGCTGCTTTTACCGACTTAGCCGGTAACTGTCCTATCATTGATAAGACCAATGTAAATGCTATTAAAAATGTGGTAATTCTTTTTCTTATTGCCCTCATATTCGTCCTCCTTTGTATATTTCTACTGTATGTAATTTTATATTATCTAAAAGAATTAATCAATTCAATTCCTACTTTTCTATGGTTTAAGAAAAGAAAAAGGGAACAGGTATCTCTACCCATTCCCTAAAATCTAGTATCTATGCGACTTCTAATTAACCAAAGTATCTCTTATGAAGTCCCTCAAATGCCTTACCATGTCTAGCCTCGTCCCTTGCCATCTCATGCACTGTGTCATGGATTGCGTCAAGGTCAAGTGCCTTAGCACGCTTAGCAATTCAAGGGTTTGCAGAGATTTTAAAGGACAAAGACAAGGACAAATTAACAACAAGTTTAAACAACTCCTTAACAAGTTTGGACAAAGAAAAGACAAACTTGGAGGTAATTAAACATGTCAAAAGAACTATCAACAACAGGAGTATATCAATTAGAAAATGGTTACTGGGGATATAGATTTATCATTACAGTTAATGGCAAAGCTAAATCCCAAAGGAGAACTAAAGACGAACTAGGCAATCCCTATAAGACACAAAAACAGGCAATTAAAGCTCGTACCATTGCTATGGAGCAGGAAAGAGAAAAGCAACTACACCCTAAGAATATAAT
>JAGALE010000467.1 GCA_017625335.1 Lachnospiraceae bacterium | reverse complement strand
TAGCAAATACTGTGTCCTTAAGATAATATATTAGACCACAACCATCTACAACAAGTATTCCTGACTTTATCATACTAATTAAGCTATTACCCTCAATTAGTAGCCTTGTTTCACCATCTGTTAAAAGAAATGCATAACAAGGTACATTCTCATATTTAGGTGAGTAATGCATCCATACTCTGTTACCAGTCACTCTTGCATATTCGCATATCTTTTCTAATTTTTTTGTATCTTGTTTTATACGAACCTGTAGATGCATATCATATATTGGAGTTACTAGGTCTCCAACCATGCATCCTACACCCTCAATACCATCAATCATTGAATCAATGATTCTACTATCTCTTTTTGTTGTTTTGTTAAAATCTGAAAAATGCTTTTCATATTCACTAAATCCTGGCATTTATGTCACCACCCTATTTCCAACTGCCATCTTTTTTAACAAGCTCGTCTTTCCATATGTTTCTTTCAAGTCTCTCTCTTATCTCTGCCATTTCATCTGCCTTTAGTTTAGGATTACACATTTTTCTTATATCTAATCCCATCTCAACTGCTAATGATAATTCACTGATTTGCCCTATATTATATTTTGGACTTAAAAATTGTCTTATGTCTATATTATTCTCTAAACAATCTTCATAATATCTCATTACGTAATAATCATATTCAGGGAATGCAAATAATTTAACATTAAGTTTCTTTTCAAGTCCCTCTCGTAATACAGTCATTTGATTAGGTTTAAGAGCTGGATTTGCATATACTCTTATATCTACTCCATGTTCTTTACCTAATTTCAACTGAACTAACTGCTCTCTACTATATATTTCCTCTAATTTACTAAGTGTTTTCTCATTTTTTTGAAGTGATACTCGTTTTGCTTCTGCATTCTTATTTTTATGTGAAGGTATCAATTCTATTATAAATGGACAGTTTGGATAAGATTTAAAATGCTCTTTTTTATCTTCATCTGCAGGTACAAATATTGCATTTTGTACTGGAATACATCCCATCTTTGTTATTCTATTACCATAAGCTAGCATTTCTTTTATATGTATGTTTTTAACAGTACCATCATAGCTTGCTACCTTATATCCAAGTATCTTATTATCATTATTTACTAGCTGAGATATTATTACAAATGGCTTATGTTTATCATCTTCAAATCTTGATAATGAACCAGAAGAACCTTTTATCTTACCATTCTCAATCTTTATGTTCAACCAGTTAGATACTTTTGTCTGATTTATTCTATTTTCAGGTATTAACATACACTGAAAACTCCAATTGTACTGCTTATCTGCCTTTTTATCTATAGTTGCTAATAATACTCTGTACCCTTTATTACCAGATTCATCTTTATCTATACCAACTATGATACCCAATTGTTTAGCCATTGCACTTATCCTCCCTTTAATTACTACTAAATATCAATCCATGTCTATCAGCAAATATCATAAGCTCAGGACACATATCATCAAAATCTATATTGAGTAATACCATTTCATTAAACAGTGCTACACCTTCTTGTAAATCTCTGATACCTGTTACAGCATAGTCTAGTTTCTTATTACCTGCTGCTATTAACCAATGAGCTACGTTAGCTGCTCTTTTTGTACATTCAGGTTTAAATTCACCTAATCCAAGCCTTCCTGCTCCAAGTTCAGTGTTAAGCTGTCTAATCACTTGCTGTATTACAAGGTATACTACCTCTGGCTGAAGTCTATCTACTACTTCACCATTTGATGCACCTGATAATATATCTTCTGGTGCTATTGTCTCTCCATTGTATTCATAAAATCCAGCAAATTTAGATGCTACGTCTTTACCTATT
>JAGALE010000466.1 GCA_017625335.1 Lachnospiraceae bacterium | reverse complement strand
CCTTGGCAAGCATAAGGAGCTTTCTTTTATCTCCCTTTTGTGGCACCACAATCTTCACCTGATTACCTCTTCTTTCTGAGAGATAATCCTCTAGAACATCTTTGTCAGCAGGCTCTTCCTCCACCAAAATCTCCTTAGGAAGATAAGGAATACCAGAGTAGTACTGCTTTACAAATGCACCAATTATATCACCTGTCGCATCTGTGGAATCACCCTTCATATGATAGTGATCTCTGCCCAAAAGCTTTCCATCTCTCACAAAAAATACCGTTACAACAATATCATCCTCATTCATAGAAAATGCTATTACATCTCTATCCTCTGAGCTCGTTTTACTTATCTGCTGCTTCTCAACTATATGCTTGACACTTTCTATAATGTCACGCTACTCAGCAGCCTTCTCAAATTCCATATTCAAAGCCAGCTCCTTCATCTCTGCAGTAAGAGCTGACAAAACTTCTTTGTGATTGCCATTCAAAAATGCTATGGCCTTATCTACATTTTCCCTATAAGCTTCACGATTAATATAGCCATTACAAGGAGCATGGCACTGACCTATCTGATAATACAGACAAGGTCTGTCCTTACCTATCTCCTTAGGCAATCGCTTATTGCAGGTTCTAAGCTTGTATAGCTTGTTAAGCAAATCTATCATATCATGAACAGCCTTGCCATTAGTAAATGGCCCAAAATATTTTGACTTATCTCTCTTCATGCTATGACTATATATAAGTCTTGGATAATCCTCATCAACTGTTATTTTAATATAAGGATAACCTTTGTCATCTGTCATAAGAGTGTTGTATTTTGGTCTGTATTCTTTGATAAGATTACATTCCAACACCAATGCCTCCATCTCCGAGGAGGTAACAATATATTCAAAATGGTCAATCTGCTCCACCATCCTGGCAATTTTTCTGGAGTTATTATGCCCATGGCCAGTTTGAAAATACTGTCTCACCCTATTATGAAGATTGATGGCCTTGCCAACATATAAAATCTCATCCTGCTTGTCGTGCATTATATACACACCGGGCGAATTAGGCAGCTTCTTCAATTCTTCTTCTATATTAAAAATTCTATCCTGTTCCATGGTCGCTCTCCTATACTTATGCTCATAGTGCATGGTTCATTACTCCCACAATGAGAAAAGGGAGTATCATTACGATACCCCCAATTATGATAAAGGTTTTTTGTGATCTTATAATAAATCTGCACGAAGCTTCTTAATAACCTGAAGAGTCTTAGATCTAAGCTCCTCTGCTTCGTATAAAGGCATCATATTAGTCTTGTCAATCTTAGCTGCAACTATAGCGTTAAGCCAATCGTTAACGTATGACTGAACATATGCTACATTCTCCTCTGACTTATCCTTAAGTGCAACGATGATATTGTTAATATTCTCGATTACATTAGGAGTCTGTATTGTATTAGATACAGGAGTATTTGAACCCTCATCTGAAAGCTCAATAACCTTACCAGTCTTAGTAATGATAACCTTCTTATTAGGAGCTGACTCCTGCTTAGCCTGGCCTGCACCCTTTCTATCAAGAAGCTTCTCAACTACCTTAATGAGACAAACCACACTGTATGTGCTTTCCTCTGGTGTCTGAGCGTCATTACCCTTGTCCTCATACTGATGCCATAACCACTCTGACTTAAGAAGCATCTCTTCAATCTTAGTATCTGATAAAAGTCTCTTAAGATCGCCATCCATAGCCGGAGTAGCTGACTTACCAAAGAACTTACCACCAGTAGAAGGTGCCTCTGCCTTCTTATACTTAGCAGGTACCTGAACCTCCTTGTATGTCTTAACAAGGAATGCCTCTGCCTTCTTAGGATCATAGCTGTTGTTAATAATATTAACAGTACCGCTATTAAGACCGTTAGTAATCATATCCTCAGCACTCATAAATACAAGTGCCTTCTGTCTATCATCAATCATCTGCTTGATTTCGTAATTAGTCTTAGACTTCTCTAAGATAGAATTCTTTCTAACCTTGAATGCCTTAACCTTCTCCTTAACACTGAAGAAAAGCTTTAAGAGTGTTGGGTTAGCATTTACATAATCGCCAATCCAAGTAAGCTCTACATACTGATGCTCAATCTTGTTAGAAATCTCGTATACATTGTATCCATCGAAGATAACATTAAGAGTTGTATAAAGAAGCTCTAATATCTCATACTTCTCCTCCCATGAACGAGTTGCGTTATCCTGATTAACAATACCCTTAATTCCACACTCATGGAACACAAGGTTGTACTCATAAAGACCTTCGAATACATTAGTCTTATCCTTAAGAGATGCACCAGCGCCGAGAATCTGAAGATTCTTCTTCATGTTAGGCTCATTCTCAATATACTGATAAACCTTCTTAACAAAGCTAGAAACCTCTCCGATAAGAGTATCAATTCTCTTGTTATAAATCTCCTGCTTAGAAATGGCATTGATTACACTTCTGCTAAGAACGCTAGTGTTCTGAGCTGAGTTAGTGTTTCTGATAAGCTCCTTAAAGCTTTCATAAACAGCCATGTTATCAATAGGTATGTACTCAGCATTAAGTCCATAGAACTCAAATGCTTTGTTGTAATCCTTATTAGTTATGTACGCATTAAATAATCCGATAGAAAACTGAATCTTGTAGTCGTTACCTACATGTGGATCCTCAACTACATAATCAAATAATACTTCAAGGTTATTCATGTAAGCATCTGAATTAGCATCTCCTGCAGGAATACCCATCTCCATAATAACATTAATAAGATCAAGGTAACCCATAACAGCCTTATCGTAATTCTTAGGTCTGTCATCATCCTCAAGAATCTGATAGCTTACATTAATAAGAAGTGGTGCAATTCTCTCACCGATAAGTCTCATAGCATCTGTGAAACGCTCTCTCTGATAGAGATAGATAAGCCAAATACTATATCTGTAAATACCAGTTGTATTAATAGGAGCATCAACATCTGTAGGATCGATATCTCCATATACAAATCTAAATAATGGCTCAATCCACTCCTCAATCTCGTAGCGTCCTGTAGCCTTAATGTTCTCATCTACAAACTCTCCTAATTCATAGAGCTTTGTACACTGAGTTTTTACATCCTCATCAACCATCATAGTTGAAAGGTCAAAGTTACTATCCTTTAAATAATCGATAACAAGTGCATAGAATCCGTCCTCAACCTGCTCGTTAAGGAATCTGATAAGCAATCCCTTGTTATTAGATGCAGCTATTGATAAGACATTATTATCTGAACCTGTTGTAATATTAGCTGGTAATGCCATAACAAATTTACCCCCTTTATAAAAAGATAATTCACTAATGTGATTTTATAACATTATTTGGTCTAGTGTCAACAAAGTTTTTAGCAAAATCTCATAATTGGCATTGTGCATAATTAACAAAACTTTTTTTACAAAAAACAGGCTTGATTTTAGTCATTTTCACCATTATGCACAATTCGTCATTTTTCACAAAATTAAAATTCACCTATTTTTCTATATCAAACCCTGCCATTTTAAGGATTGCACGTGCATTTGTAGTGGTACACCTACCATCCTTAATCTTATAATCGAACTTAAGCTGGTCATCCTCATAATATTCTTCAAAGTGATGATTAGTAACCTGACTTCCATCCTCATTAGCAAGGGCGCAAAGCTCAAAATCGTGAGTAGAAACTATTACCATTGTATTAGGTGCTGAAAGTCCGGTTATAACTCCCTTAGCTCCCACAATTCTGTCTGCAGAATTTGTACCCTTGAAAATCTCGTCTATAAGACACAGCATAGGTTTATTCTCCTGCTTGTACTCCGACATAGTTTTGATACGAAGTATCTCAGCATAAAATGTTGAAATACCATGAGCCACATCATCAGTAACACGCATGGATGTAAAAATCTTCATATAGCTGCTCTTAAACTCCCTTGCACACACAGGAGCTCCCATATAAAGGAGAGCCAGGTTAATAGCCAAGGTTCTAAGAAATGTAGTTTTACCGGACATGTTAGAGCCGGTTATGATTGTTATACCATCCTTCATGTGAGCCGAATTAGGTACCACCGCCTGCTGATTAATAAGGGGATGATATGTCTCTGTAGCCTGAAGCGAAACCCTGTCAGATAAAGTGTCTGTCATACGAGATTTGGTATTACCGGATTTTTCGCCAGCCATTTTAGATGTAGGCTCTAAGCCTACAAGCTCTCCCTGACAGCACTCATGAATTATACCTACCGTAGCCAAGCTTATAAGAGCCTCAACCTCACCTATATTATCAAAGCAGCCTGACATATTGTCTCCATATTTTTTCTTCCATGAAGAAACCGAGGCAGCAAGCTGATAATCCCAGAAGAAAAGAGCACTTAACACCTGATGAAGTATAGGATTATAGGATATGTTATATGCCTGACTAATCCCCTTTAACTTCTTGAAAGCCTGATAAGTTCCATTATCTCCACAAAGCTTAGCCTTGATGTCATTCAATAAAGTAGATTTAAACTCCTTCTTCAGCATATGCTCTAACACATCCATGTAGCTTTCAAACAGGATACACATAACATAAAGAGGCTGAATCACCCTGTCAGTAACATGCTTGGTAAGCAGGGTAACAGACAGATTAACAAAAAACATAATAAGGGCATATCCATAATGAGTAACACCTGTTACCCAAAGGATTATTGTCACCCAAAGCAACGCCGGAAGAACAAATCTCACAGCCTTCGCCCAACCAGGCAGATCTCCCAAAGAAACATCACCACAGTACTTTGCAAACTCGTCTATGCTTTCACTTTTTGCCTTTTTATTATTAAGCTGGCTTGTAGCCGCCGAAAAATCTATAACAAAATCAGCATCTCCTGTAAGCTCAAGGATAGCCTCCTGCCTTTCTTCTCTATCATTCATATCATCAGAACGAAGCTCAAACAAGGTAGCAAGTCTTTTTCTGCCCTTAGGGGTGTGAGCCATATTAATCTTCTGATACAAAGAATTAAAGCCTAGCATATCCACGTCCTTGGCAAAGTAATTCTCATCATCCAAAAACTCACTTCCATCATCTGCTATATCATTCCATTTATCCTCAAAGCTTAATATCAGTCTCTCACAGGCAGCCTTCTTAGCTTCAAGCCTTTTCACTGTCATATCAAGCTTATTGTGACATCTAATAAGCCCCACAAAGCCAAGCAAAAAAGCAACCCCAAGAACCCACAGAAAATTATCATCACTAATTCCTATGGCAAGCAGACAAAAGCCTGCCAAAAATGTAACCGCTCTTAAAGCTGTTATTGTTCCCTCAGACCTTTGCTTATCCTGTAGCTGCTTATTATACGCATCATATCTATCTTTAATTAATGTATACGAATCCTCTCTAATCATCCCAAGCCTTATTCCTTCTTATCGTCCTCATCTTTATTCTTAACTATAGACACCACTGCACATATGGCAAATATCACGCCAAAGGCTATAGTTCCTATACCAAAATTATTCTTCCCCATCATAAGAAGTCCTATGCCTGCTATAAGCATAAGCGCTGCACATTTCAAGAAATTCTTTTCTGTCTCAAGTAATGGTCTCTTCATTTTCTTAACCTCCGTAATCTATTAATAATATGTATTTTATTGAATAAAATACAGCCTTATCATCGTCATATATATTTACGCATATAATTTGCGTATGGATTTATAGACTAAAATATTATTTTATATAACATACCACCTTAGAATACCACATTTTTACAGCCTTATCAAACTATGGATATGTAGATTCTGTGAAATATTAGGAAACCGGCTCATTCTAATGGCATTTTAATCCAACATTACTTGATTTTTAATTGTTGTTGTATTAGAATATTATGTACTGAATGTGGAAAAAATATATGTAAATCAAAAGGAGATTAGATATGGGCAAGTTATTTAAAGGCGTAGCAAAGTTCACTATTGCAGCTGCTGCTATCGGCGGTTTAGCATATGTATTTAAAGATCAGATTAAGGAGAGCAAGCCATACAAGGAGTATGAGGTTGACGAGAAGATCAAGAAGGTAAAGACTACTCTTAAGGAGAAGATGCCGGCTATATTTGATAACGAGGCTGACTTCGTAGAGGAGGATGACCTTTCTCTTGACTTAGACCTTGCAGCAGAGGATGTTGAAAGAGATTACGTATCTATTACACCAGAGGCTGTAGTTGAAGACGTAAAGGATGCTGTAGAAGAGGCTAAGGACGCTGCAGCTGATAAGATTGAAGAGGTTAAGGAAGCTGTTAAGGATGCAGCTGAGGATATCCCTACTATCGAGGCTTAAGATTTAGAATTGTTTATAAAAAGGAATGGATTGCGCGTTGCGCAATCCATTCCTTTTTTTTCTATGCTTACGATTATGAAATGAGGTTGCATATACATTGTACCACCCCACCTGCCTAGGGTGAAGCGCCCGCCGGACTAAGATGTCCGGCTAAGACCTCACACCTGGCGCGGTGGGGATTCAAGCATATGTATGCAACCTCATTTCATAATCTGTTTGTTCATATAACCGTTCATATAACAAGAAGCATTTACAATTGCAACTTAGATATATCTTCATAAAACTTTGGATATGATATATCCACGCATTCACTTCCTAATATCTCTGTCTCTCCATCTGCATTCATGGCTGCTACAGCAAAGCTCATAGCTATACGGTGGTCCAGCTTGCTGTCTATAACAGCTCCGTGAAGTGGCTTGCCACCACGAATAATCATACCATCCTCTGTAGCTTCTATGTCAGCTCCCATGGCCTTTAAATTATTAACCATTACATCAATACGATTCGATTCTTTTACCTTAAGCTCCTGTGCATCCTTAATCACTGTCTCTCCATCTGCAAAGCAGGCAAGGATTGCTATGGCAGGTATCTCATCTATAAGGGTAGGAATTATATCTCCACCTACTACACAGCCCTTAAGGTTAGATGTAGAAACTGTAATATCAGCTGTTGGCTCTCCTATATCTCCTGAGGTTTTCTCAACCTTCATATCAGCCCCCATCATCTCAAACACTCTTATAATTCCATCTCGAGTTGGGTTGATTCCAACATTCTTAATAGTAACTTCTGAGTTAGGTGTAATAGCTCCTGCTACCATGAAGTAGGCCGCTGAAGAGATATCTCCCGGCACCACAACCTTCTTAGCATAAAGCTCTGTGGCAGGCTTAACTGTAACAGTTTTCCCCTGACATTTTATATCAACGCCAAACTCCTCAAACATAAGCTCTGTATGATTACGACTTACCGCAGGCTCTGTAACACTAGTCTCTCCATCCGCATAAAGTCCTGCAAAAAGTATAGCTGACTTAACCTGAGCCGACGCAACAGGTGAATCATAATGAATTCCCTTAAGCTGCTTACCATGTATTATAAGTGGAGCACAATCATTGCCCATCTCACTGGTTATATCCGCTCCCATCATAGAAAGGGGTGTCATAATTCTCTTCATAGGGCGCTTCTGTATGGACGCATCACCATTTACCCTAGAGGTAAACTGCTGAGCCGCAAGAATACCTGACATAAGTCTTGTGGTGGTTCCACTGTTACCTACATCAAGAGTGTCCTTAGGTGCCTGCAATCCTTTAAGACCTCTACCATGGATAACCACGATATCACCCTTATTCTCAATCTCCACTCCCATCTTCCTAAAACAATCTATAGAGGATAAGCAGTCAGCTCCCTGCAAAAATCCATACACCTCAGTATCACCTTTAGCCAGCGAACCAAGCATAATACTTCTGTGGGATATGGACTTGTCTCCAGGTACAGTAACCTCTCCCGAAAAACCATTTACTCTTGTAAGTTTCATAATCTATCTCCTCATCTATATTAGTCATCATAATGATTTTTGCACTGAATAATTTCTATAACATCATCTTTAACACGAAACACCAATCTATTCTTTTCATCAATGCGAAGACTCCAATATCCTGATAAATTCCCTTTTAATGGTTCCGGCCTTCCTGTTCCATTATATCCATTTCTATCAATATCTTTTATCAAATTATTTATCTTCTTAAGTGTCTTTTTGTCTTGTGTTTGCCAATAAAGATACTCTTCCCATGCTTCATCACTCCAAATTTTCTTCATTAGTCCTCCTCTATTAAATCATGCTCCTTCATAACACTTTTTCCAGATTCAATATTAGAAACCCTTCTTTCGAGCTCCTTAATATTAGTCTTACTATAAAACGGATCCGCTGTAATCTCAAAAGGAATTCTTCTCTCGTTGGCAAGCTTTACTAAAAATATGGTAAGGGCCGTTGTCATACTCATCCCCATATCTTCACAAACACTTTCTGCTCTTAATTTTAAATTATCATCTATTCTAAAATTCACCTGTGCCATAATATTCACTCTCCTCGTATTATATAGTAGTAGTTTTTATAGACCCTCTCCAAGGTCTTTTTAACTATTAAGTCATAGTCTTATCTTTACCTCTTCAGCAGGTTCGACTATGATATATAAGATGCTGTGGGTTGGTTTCACTCTCCTACCACT
>JAGALE010000465.1 GCA_017625335.1 Lachnospiraceae bacterium | reverse complement strand
TATCAAACCCCATTGATAATACTTCTTCCTCATGTTGTATATTAAAGTCCTTTATTATCTTCTTAAATACATCAATAGCTAATAAGTCTTTAGATGTTCTACTATTTTTTGTTCTTGTTTTTTGCTCTTTACCATCTGTACTAACACTTGGTATATTATCTTTTATTCTTATTATAAGTTGTCCTTTATAATCTTGAATACGTGCATTACTTACATTATTATTTCTTATTTCATGTATTAGTGCATCTTTATTAAACTTGAACACTGTACCATAATCGTCTTTACACTCATATGTTACTGTATTACCATTTTTTGTCTTGCTAGATACAGTTAACATTATATCATCTCCTATTGCTCATTTCTTTTATTCCTAAAGTACTCTTGTCTACGTCTCAATCTTTCTTCAGGTGATAAATTAACTAAACCTTGCTCTCTAGCTAAAGCTGCCCTTGCTCTATTTTCTTCCATCTGCTCTTGCTGTTTTATTCTGAAGTCTATTCTTTCTTGCTCAAGTTTCTGCTCTTTTGATAATTGTTCTTTCTGTCTTGGTGTTAATTGCTTTTCTCTTACTGTAGGTGCTTTTTCAGTTTTTATATTAAGCATGTCCTTAATCACCTTAGATTGTTCTCTTGTCATTTCGAGTTCAATCGCAACCAATTGACCATCTACAATTATATCCAAGCCATATATATTTAGACGTGCTGTGTTACTTTGCATTGTTCCTTGCAATAATGCGTTAAATATTAAATAAGGTGCTACTATTCTTGTTTCATTGCCGTCTGTTACTATTACAGATGCTATATCTCCATTTGCATCTCTGTTCACATTTACTACATTAATAAGCATATCTTTAACCTCCTATGTTATACTTTAAGTGCTTTTTTGACCATTTTTCTTACATCATTGATACCAGTCATACATTCAACGTATACCATATCCTCATCTATGTACTTAAATTTTAACTTATCATTGATGCAGGAGTCTAATATTAAACAATATAATATCTGTACAAGTGGCATATTGTTTTCACCAGCATTAAGTATTTCATCATACTGTAATATAGTTAATTTATACTCGTATTTACCTTCATGTTTTTCAGTAGTTATTTCAATATCTTTCATGTAGCTAAAGTTATCTTCTATGAGTTTGATAAGTTTAGGCTTAACTGACTTAAATGTTTTTCTTTTGATTTTAGATAAATCTGGCTTGCCGTTTACTATTTCAACATTGATATATCCATTATTTTTTAATTGACTTGTTACTATTGGTCCATCATCAAATCCATACCCAGGTGTAAGTCCTTTCAGATTTGAAAGACCAAATGTATCATCAGCTAGTTTAGACTGATCCACTAGTGCTCCTATAATATTTTTACCAGTAGTGTATATTTCTAATAATGTTTCCCTTGTGTCTTCTTCCACTATTTGTGGTACTACTTTTTTCTTAGGTGCTGGTGCTGCCTTACCTATAAATCTACCGTCTGAGGTTAATGTCATATTGACTACCCTACACTGTCCACTATTTACAGCATTTTTCAGCTGGTCTTTATATACATTCATCTCCTGACCAGTTACCTCATCTTTAATCGTATATCCTATTAATATTCCTTTGTCGTCATGAAACTTTCTTATTACTCTAACTTGTAACATAATGTATATCTCCTTTCACTTATAAAATATTTGATAATCCAAAGGGTCCCTTCTTTATATAATTCAGTAAAAATGCTACTTCAGATGCATCATTATCATCGAATTTGAATTCTACTTGTTTATTATTGAGTATAAACTGTTTTGTAAAACCAAAGTAGCCTGTTACTCCAGAACCATTAAAGAATGTATAAGATTCTCTATTCTGTATCTCTTGTTTACCTAAGTATATCACTTGTTCAAAATCGTCATACGAATATGTTCTTATTTTTAATGGAGTGCCTATCTTTAATTTATCTAATTTTTGTATTATATTATTACCAGTATCTATATGGGATGCTTTGATTGACTCTACTATCTTATCAGTATACACAGATTTAGTTTTGCTACTATCTACTGGTTTTACTCTTATTATAGTATTGCCATTATATACTTGAATTTTAGCATTAGATATTATTCCACTCTGTATATATCCAATAAGTGCATTTTTAGACATTTGGTGCAGTTTACCATTATCATCTTTTACCATATAATGCCTTATTCTATTTCCTTCTTTTATAACAGCTGATACTATCATATTAATACCCCCTAGAACTCTCCACGTTCGCGTGCCATAGAATCTAACACTGCTTTATTTCTTTTTCTATCTGCTTCTACTTCACTTTCTGGTCTTAATTCTCTTAATCCAAGTGCCTCATCTAGACTATATCCTTTAGATAGTAAATGTCTAAATGTATTAACATCTCTGTTAAATTTTCTACATAAATGCTTATCTGTTAAGTATTTAGTACCTCTATACATTATACTTTTTGTTTTAGTACTAGTAATAGCCTGTCTACCTACCTTTGTCTGTGCTGAAGGCTTTTTAATAGCTTGTGTCATCTGTTGTTTTTTAAGTTCTTCATTTATTCTATCCATCTCTAATTTATTATTTATTGCTAGTATTACAGTTTTAGGTAGATTATCTATCTGTATATAACGTGTCCCCCTTTCTGTATTTATAGCGAACCCCTTTTTAGTAAGTTTAGCATTATCGAATACAAATCCGTTCAACATAACTTGTACTATCTGATAAGCTGTAACACATTTACTTTCACCTGTATCACTTATTACATTATACATGTCTAATGATTTATTAAATGATTGAATTCTAAAAAGCATAGTTAATACCTCCATAAATAATTAATTAAAAATATATCCAATATTCTGTAACATGCATATGTTTTAGTATTAGTTCTGCATATATTGAGTATAGTTCTGCATAATAAAAGGCCTATATAAATATTATATAAGCCTTTATAATAAACTTAACTAGTTTGTATTTATTTTGTTAAATCATCAAAAGATGCTATACCACTTTGTGTTACTGTTGTATCTGAATTCTCATCAATACCATTTTGTAACTCATATGTTATTTTATCAAGTACACCTGAGTCTATACTATCTTCTACTATATTTGAAAAGTCTTCAAATGTTACAGTATCATCCTGTGTTTCTATACCTTTATTTTCAATTGTTTCTTCAGTTTTTTCACCTGCGAGCATCTCTGTGAACCACTGTGCTAACCTATCTATTAATCCCATATCATTATCTAATGCTAGGTTATTATCATTTTTTAACGTATCCAACATACTATCTGTAGATGTTACTACTGTACTATCACTAAGTAATGAATCATTTGTGTTTGCTATTATACCTAAATCTTCTTTAAGCTTATTATATTCTTCTGATGTAACTATTTCTTCATAAGTTCCTGTTATCTTCTGCCAAGATGTTTCTAACCAATCACCAAATTTATCTATCCAAGGCTTTGCTTCTTCCCCTACATCCTCTATGAATTGAATAGTTTCTTGTGCATCATTATATATTTCTTTTATTTTATCTATGTCATACTCTTGTTTTGATATTTTTAATAGTAATTCCACTAATTGCCATTTTTGTTCTTCTGTAAGTTCAATCTTATTATCCTCTATGTATTTATTTATCTTATTTAGTATCTCTTCACTATTCTCTATACCTTCAGTTATTATAAGTGATTTTAGGTCACTTAGTAATGTGCTTGCATTATCTTGTCCTATATCTTCAGCTATTTCCATTGTTGTTATAAGTTCTTCAGAAGCTATCTCTACTTTTTCTTCATTGAGTACCTCACCACTAGCTTGCTCATAAGCCATGAATATACCTGTTAAACTGCCTGTGCCACTTACTTGTATTGGAGCAGCTGCTATAACATTACAATCAGTTATACCACTAGTAACAAGTGCATTTTTAATCATATCACAAGTTACCCATGTTAAATTAACTGTTTTTACATGTATTCCACCACTGTTTGTAGGTTCTATGTAGGTACAACTAAATGTCTTGCTACCTATTTGTCCAGGTGTTGCAATACCATCTAAATATCTATGCTCATCCGCATTTGTGACTGTTATTATATCAACTTCATTAGTATTTACACCAAAATAACTAATCATTAAGTCTATTTGCTCCTGACTTAAGTCTGCTCCAAGTGTAACTATCTTACTACTATCTGCATAAGTATAAATTGTATGCTGTAATAATGTATTAATTGATATCATTATTATTGTTAAAAGTATTATACTATATTTTATATGCTTTTTCATAATATATCCTCCAATATAAATTAAAAATAAAACTGCTATATTTATATCTATAGCAGTTTTATATGTATATCTCCATATTAATATATTGTTGTTACATTAAAGTATAAGGTATTTGATATATGTTTTATTTACCTCATCATGTGCCATATTCATCAAGTATGTAGCTATGCTACTTTGAATAGCAGCAATTTCTGTATTATTGATGCCTGATAATTCTCTGCTGAGCTTGACTTTCTTTCCAATCTCAGCTTTATATAATTCCTTTTGCTGGAGACCAAACTCATTGGCGATTTTATCAAATAAATCTGAGATTGTTACTAATCCAGAATATGATACACTTCTATTTAGTTCTTGGTGTTGTACTATGTTCTTATAGTCATATCCACCATAAGATGTGTCCTGCTTAGCAGCCTTCTTGGGATTAAGCTTACCTACAACCTTTGCTTTATGTGACAAGTCTACTACATTTTCAGTAACTGCTCTGTGTGTAACCGTGGATGCTGTATTTCTTACTGCTTGATGTGCTACACCTAAAATATTACCGGACTCATCCACTTTCACTAATGGTAACTCCTTAGTTTGTACACGCACAATGGGTTTACCCTCCCACATTTGAATCTTTGCATTTGAAATTTTACCATCGTTACACATTTGTACAATGGCTGCTTTAGATACCATTTCTTTCTTTTCATTATCAATAGGATTGATAATATCATAAAATAATACTGCTCTACCCTGCTTATATCCGCGTGTAATTTCAAACATTCCTTTGTCCTCCCTAAATGTATAATGATTCGTAACTAATTTCTGTACTCATATCTCCATCATCCACTGTAACTTTATTCTTATCTACACTGACAGTTAAACCTACATACTGTCCTTCAATTTTTGTTACCAAGTTGACTTCGATACTTCTACACTTAATCTTCTTTCCGTCTATAATTACTTCCATCATATTGTATATCTCCTTATTTCAACTTTTATTGAATTTATCTATCTATATACATTATAATTGAAAAATCTAATTTTGT
>JAGALE010000464.1 GCA_017625335.1 Lachnospiraceae bacterium | reverse complement strand
TTTCTTCATAGATATAACCTCCCTTACTTAATGAATTGTTTATAGTTCTTAAGGTTTCATTTATATTACTATTGTAGAGTTCTCTACTTGCATATGTAGCATCCTCTATATATGGAAAATGCTCCAGTTTTACATCAGACACCTTCAACACACCTCTCCAATACATCGAGATGTGAGATTCAAAGATATCTCTAGCCCTTTCAACGTGATGCTGCATCATCTCATCAACCATCTCAATAATGGATTTTATCTCTGCAAGACGTGTAATGATCTCAGGTTTACGCTTCTCATAATGTGCATATCTTGCCTCCATACTAGCAATCTGTCTCTGGGCCTCTTCACCAACAGCTTTTATCTCATACAAGTTATCCTTTAACATAAGGTCAAGTTCAGCTGAAAGCTTTGATATCTCCTTAACCAACTTCTCAAGTTCTGAGGTAGTACATCCGTACACCTTATTAATGTAACTGTTATAAAGCTTTGTTACCTTGCTAATATATGGTGTTATATGACCATTCTCCATCTCACAAACCTGGTTCTCTCTGGCATCTTTCTCACCACTTTTCTTTACAAAGAATGGTAAATATATAATGCCATTAACTCCTTGAATCTTAGGTTTTCTCTTAAGATAATTAAATTCTCGTTCCATAATTCTACCTCCTTTTTTGTTCCTTTCTCTAATATAATCGCAGAATAAAAATAAAATATTGCGTTTTTCGTTACTAATTTTTTTCATTTTTGAAACTATTACTCATTAACATCAAAGGAGCCCCCAATTAGAAGCTCCTTCTCTTGCTTCTTACAACAAGCATTTCAACTCTTTAATCAACATCGAATCCACATCATCTGCAAAATAGTCAACTTCATATCACCAGAGACGAATACTTCTGGAATCCTTCACAGTACTAAAACCTTACATATTTTCCATAATGTGTTTTGTACCCCTTTGTTTTTGCAATCCTATAAATAATTCTAAATTTGTACTATTATGATTATCTTGTTTAAACATCTCTACAACACTCCAATCTTCATAGGAGCAAACATTTTCTTGTAATAAGAATACCTCAAGCATCTATCTTCCTCCTTAATGTCCATATAACGTATAATAAACTTTAAAAGCGAATACCTTATATCATTATGAAATATTCGCTTCTATCATGCACTCGTCAAAGGAACCTGTTTTTCTTCATAGGATAACTAAACTTTTTTCTACATCGACCAAAATAATCCTTATCCATTGGAAATATTCCTGTTTTCATAGTCGCAAGTTCCTCAACTACCTTTTTTCGAACATCATCTGGACAGATTATTTTCACATCATATCTATTCCAGCCATGCTCTCTAAGAGCTTCCACCACCACGTACAACAGATAGGTAAATCATCATACCAGACTTGCTAACCTTACTATCCTTTAATTTGGTTAGCTATGCATAGTACTTTGTAATCCAATTATGCACCGTATCTGTCGTGGAATTATCCTCATATATGGCTCTTGCGATAATTCTTGAATCTTCATTTTATGAACTAAATTTCTAAAAGCCATAAGACACCTCCATAAATTTAAAACGTAATTTCCCTTTGCTATAAATATAATCGTTTAATATTTCGAAATATTGCAATAAGCATCAAAAAAACCACCGATGCAACAAAATATTGTTACATCGGTGGTTTCATACACTTTTCGATCTAGCTCGATTCCCCAAAATACAATTTACCAACATTCTTATATTTTTCCACTATTACAAAACTCTCGTCAAATATCCCATTGGAGTCGCCATTTTAATCCACCCCATATATTCATAATCTCCACCATCAACATATGTTGCGAATGCGATTATATCATCTTCATCTAATACTTCTGTATTCCACTTTTCTTCATCATCTCCCACAAAAAGCATGGATAACATAACGCCTTCATCTTCTCTAGTTCTTATCACATGATACACCAACGCATTATGCTCTCTTTCAAAACGCTTTACTAACTCTGCATATACAGGGTGGTTATCGATTTCATTCATATAAAAGCCGCATGAATAGTATAATTTATCCTCCCTAAAATAGTTTTCAAGCTCTGGTCCTAATTCAAATGTTTCAGCCAGTGCTCTAAGTCGTCTTAAAGCTTCTTCTTTCTTTTCATTCATTGGAATATTCATAATTCTTCCTACCTCCTCAATGTATTGTATCTAATTATAACATTATAATGTCGTTTTTTGAAGTTTATTCCATAAATCTACTCTTCAGTAATATACTCTATAGCCTTCCTCAGGCTCTCCCTGAAACATTCAGCATCATGCGTTCCAGCCTCTATCTCGAAAAACTTATAACTTAACTGAGTCTTATCATTTGCCTTTACAAATTCTAGATTCCGTAAATATAGCCAATCCTTAGTTCCACAGATTGCCACAATCATAGTTTCATCTCTTGTAATTAAAGATAGGGCTGCCATGGCATTCCTATCAACAGACTGCTCTAAATCCTCTAAGGGCAAGAAATAATATAAAAACGTTTCATCAGATATGTAATAACGATTCTTCATAAGAGGAATTACAATCGTCATCCCATATTTATTGCATAGTTCCTCTAATGACAATTCTTGCGGAAGAAGTTCAAATAATTCTATACACATCTACGGGTTCATGGTTCTATGAAGGAGAATCATTAATATAACATGCTTTATAAGACATCTACTTCATCGCTTCTTCAAACTTACCGCACAGTTCTTCTATGTAATCTCTTTTAACTATGGTCTCTATCCACACTTTAGGTATATTTTCTATGCCATAATACAGTCCAGCCAATCCACCAGTAACTGCTGCCACAGTATCTGTATCATCACCAAGATTTACGGCCTTAAGTACGGCCTCCTCATAAGAGCTTGTAGTAATTAAACACCATATAGCTGCCTCAAAGGTAGACACCACGTATCCTGAAGATTTAATATCATCTCTTGACGTATTAATAAATACATCTAGATTTCTGGTCCTATCATAATGTGACAACTCATCCACGGCGTAAGTCTGAGCACCATAATAATCAAATCCCTTTTTCAACCCTTCCTGAAGCACTTCCTTCAATGCGAAAGTATGGTCAACATCAACCTTTAACATCTCTAATACCATAAAGTAATATAATCCACATCCTATTTTACTTCTTATATGATTATGGGTTATACCTGAAACTTCATGTATTATTTTAATAGCTTCATCATTAGTCATTAGTCCCTTTAACACCTGCACACCACAGTATATACACACAGGAATAATTCTCATAAGCGATCCATTTCCGTTCTCCCTTTCACTTGATCCACCACATGAATATACGTCTCCCTCTTTAAGGTAATTAGATAGTGCACTAGAAGTACCATTTCCAACATCAAATGTTATTCCCCAAGGAGTATAAGCTGTGTATTTATACCAATCTACAAAGTACTCAGCTATTCTTTTTAAATCATAACCTCTTGATAATGCATCCACTGTAGCTATTGTCATACTACTATCATCAGACCATGTTCCTGCTGGCATATTAAATGTTCCATAACTCCACATACCATCTACCGGCTTTATATCTCTATCCTTACGAAGACAAAATTCCACCGGAACACCTAAAGCATCACCAACAACAACCCCCATGACTGCATCTAAAATTCTACTATTCATCCCATTCTCTGTGTTCTCGGTAATTGTCATCTTAGTCATAGTATTAACCCTCCTATAATTGATTATTTACATGTAATATTGTATCATTAATAATGCCTTTGTTCTACATTTAACAACCATCCTTAACCCACACAATATTCACTCTATTGCAAGCTGTTAAATTAAACAATCTCTCTACTTTATCTTCACTTATATCCCCATTATGATGAAAATAATATATACCTGTATTCAAGTCGAGACTTATGACACTTTCATATTTTTTTGTTGGTGGAATCATCATACCACCTAATACAATACATTTTTCTAACGCATAAAGGTCATATTGAAGTTCATCATCCTTGATGCAAAAAGTTCCAAGCTTAAGTTTTCTGCTTTCCTGTGTTTTCTCCAGTTTTTTTCCTAACCATAAAAGCAGTTCTCCCTTTAAAAGCTCAGGAGAACTTAATAACTCCTCAAGCTGACCTAAAGCTTTAAGCCTAACCAAGCCTGAAATTAACTCATTATCAGGGAATACTATTTCCTTTGAGGTTCTTTTTGTTCTAAAACTTACATCCATAAGCACATATAACAGTTCTAATATATCATCATCCTTATTAATAAACCGATTTATAATAGCTAACATTTCCTTGAAGTTATCTATACTGCTATTCTCTTCTGCCTCTTTAATCATATACTTCCTCTGAAAAAGCTCATCAAAATATCTAATTGTGAATTTCTTCGGTGGTTCCTTGTGCATCTCTCGCTTCAATATCTCATGCCTAATAATAGTCATCCTGATATGCTGAAGTTCACATATAATCACAGGACATAATCTCTGCCACAGGTAGTTTTTCCTCTCACTATAAGAACATTCTTTTTTCGTTCCATCATAGTATAACCTATAAGGTTTCTCACACACACGAGTTTCAATTTTGAAACTCACCAAGATATATTCCGGAGTCACTTCATAATTTTTATTCTCATCATACTTTTCAAGCAATATTTCATTACCTGGCATTACATATTTTACCCAAAGCTC
>JAGALE010000463.1 GCA_017625335.1 Lachnospiraceae bacterium | reverse complement strand
CCTGTTAGAGACGTGGATTACGAGTTTCAAGAGCCAGATTATAATAAGTATCAGCAGCTTGTTGATGAGGGAATATGTGACAATATAACCAGAGTAATATGTGATGATAAGGCTACAGTATCATACTCTGGCAAGGATATTAAGAACTGTATGCTAAGAGGAATTATTACAGATGAGTTTGGAAGAACGGCATATTTTAAGGATGAGCTTAATAAGGATACTCATTGGTATAATCATCTTAATTCTATGGCAGCTAAGCAAAATGGAGTTGTTATATCATCAAATCTTGCTAAGGAGCTAGGAATAAATGTAGGAGATAACTTTAGAGTAAGTCGAATGGGTGCCATACCTCAGAAAGCAGAGACTGTAAGAGGCACTATGGTGGGACAGGTAACAGCCATAGTGGATGACTGGCCAGGCTACGATAGATATTACTATGATGAAAATGGAGAATTAAAGGAAAATTACCTGGTGGTTGCAAACTACGCTACTGTGGCAAAAAGCTTTAAGATATCACCATATCAGGTGTGGATGCATCTGTCAGAGGGAGCAAGCTATCAGGATGTAGAAGGCTTCTTAGATGCTAGTAAGGTTGATGTAGAGAGCATAGGTATTCTTGATGAAGATATTACTAGAATGAAGAATTCACCTATGATTCAGATTACCAATGGTATGTTTACCCTAAGCTTTGTTATAGCTCTTATCCTTTGCGCAATAGGATTTTTGATTTACTGGATATCATCTATAAGACAAAGAGAGCTTTTGTTCGGTGTATATAGAGCTATGGGTATGTCCCTTAGGATGTAAATGGAATGCTTATTAATGAGCATATATTCAGTACATTTTTATCAGTTATAGCAGGTGGAGTGGTTGGTATGGTTTCTACCCTGTTGTTTGTAAAGCTTTTCGGTATAGTTTACCTGCCAGAGAAGCATAACCTAGATATATATATTTATTTTGAAATGGGAGATATAGTAAAGCTTTCCGTGGTTATAGTGCTTATGATATTGGTTTGTATATTGGTACTTAGAAGGCTAATTAAGTCTCTTAATATTACACAGGCTCTTAAGCTGGGAGAGGAGTAGGCTATGCAAATGTATAATTATGAAGAGAATATATTGATTGGCACTGGCATAGTTCGTTGCTTTAAAACTGGCGGGGAGGATTTCTATGCCCTTAAAGGTGTGGATATAAAAATTCCAAGAGGTTCCCTCACTATATTAAAGGGACGTTCCGGTAGTGGTAAGACCACTCTGTTAAATATATTGGGTGCCCTGGACCAACCTACTAAAGGTCAGGTGATATTCGATGGCGAAGAGATTCAGGAGCTGCAAGAGTCAGCTCGTGAGGCTATGAGAAGAAAGGACATAGGCTTTGTATTTCAGTCAGTTGCATTGATTCCTATTATGAATGCCTACGAAAATGTAGACTTTGCTATGAGACTTGCAGAATGCGAAGGTGAATATGATGATAGAATCAAGCAGTGTCTTAACATAGTAGGAATGGGTGAGAGAATGCAGCATATGCCAGGACAGATGTCCGGTGGTGAACAACAGCGTGTTGCCATAGCCAGAGCTAT
>JAGALE010000462.1 GCA_017625335.1 Lachnospiraceae bacterium | reverse complement strand
TATAGCAAGCTGTAGCTGAATACCTGCATATAGCTTATTAAGCTCCAGCTTTTGGTTACCCGACTTGTAATCTATAATTCTTAATCTAAGCTTATCCTGCTCCGGAATATAAGAAGCATCACCTCTATCCACCACACCGCTTATAGTCATGGAATTATCACAGTCCAAGGATAGATTCTCTCTAAATCTATATTCAAAATACTCCGGTCGTAAGGTATCCTTCTTATTTATATCACTAAGAGTTCTTATGGTACGCTTTCCTATTCTGCAAAGCGCTTCCTTAAGGAATTCATACCTACCGCCTTCAAGTTCTCTGTCACCTAGTTCTTTATCCCAGGCCTCATCCATGTGCTCCTGAAGAAGTCTGTCCTTATCCTCATCTGATAAAGACTCCCAGTTGTTATCCATATTATCATGAACGTGCCTAAACATGCTTTCCATGGCAGTGTGGAGAATATTTCCCGTGTCTTTGTCATCCACCTGATACAGCTTTCTCTCCCTAAGCCCCAAGGTGTACTTAAGAAAATATGAATAACCGCACTTTGCATATTGTTCAAGCTTTGATATGGATTGATTAAGCATTCTAAGCTTAAGCAGATCTGTAACGTCCTCCGATAAGCCATCAGGTACATTACTGTAACTCATGGCATCAGCAATTAAGGCCAATGTACCTTCTTCTCCCTCATCATCGTAGACCTTAGCTAGGGAACTAATATAACTAAGATTATCCATTGGGGCAGTAATTTGATTATCATCTAAATTACTATCTATTACTGAATTTAAATTACCATCATCATCCAATCTACTTTCTATTACAGAATTTATATCACCATTATCTTCAAGGCCTGCTGCTACTTTAACCATACCCTCCACAAGCTTTTCCTTGGTTGCTTCAAGGGTAGCGGCAAAGCTATCTCTTCCTGCCTTTACCTGCAAATTCTTATACAGGCTTGTAATCCTGCTTATGATATACGAAGGACTCATAGCAGTATTATCACTGCTCATATTCACATACGATATAAAAAGCTTATCCGAAGGTGCCGTCATGTTAGAATAAAGGTAAAACTGCTCGACAAAGGAATTAACCTTATCTGTAGGAGCAAGCTCCACATTAAGCTTAAGAAGTCTCTCCTTTTCCTTCTCACTTATAATACCTGCTGAGGATGCATTTGAAGGTATTATTCCATCATTAGCATCTATAATAAATAATACCTTAACATCATCTAATCTAGTTCTGGTAATATCTCCCACAGTAACCATATCAAGCTTAGAAGGTATCATACCAAGATTAAGCTCTTTTAAGCCTACATCTAAAATATCTCTAAACTCTCTTATATCTATATGGTCGTCTCCCATAATATTATCCAGCTTCTCTAATATCTCTATAAGCTTCTCATATAAGCCCTTATGCTCCTCTAAGCCTGTGGCAAAATCCAAGGTCTCCATAACAACACTGATAGCCTTGGTAAAATCTCTAACCTTTGCATTCTTTTTCACAACCATTTTGTAAAATGGTTTCACTACCTCCATAAATGCCTCTTTAGCAACAAGCTCATCATCCATAATAGCCTCTTCACCACTGTCAGAAAGCCTATCCGCTGCTTTCGTACCTACAGCCCCAGTTGATTTAATCCAAGATCTGTTCCATCTCCTGTAACCCTTTATACCCCTGGCAAGAACATAGTTTTCAAGCTCCTCTATATCCTCATCACATATATCAAGCAGTAATCCTGACTTTATAAAAGAAAACACACTGTCATAGGAAAAATCCTCATCGATAATTCTCAAAATATGACCTATACAATCAACCCATGGGTTATTCTTAACCGGGGGCGTATAATCCAAAAAGTATGGAATATCATACTGTGGGAATATCTGTGTAACCGCAGTAACATTCTTCTCAAAATTACCACTTATAATAGCTATATCCTTATACCTATATCCTTTATCCTTAACGAGGGAAAATATAGTCTCACATACACCCTTAAGCTGAAGTCTTGGGGTTTGGTAGGAATTGATGCGAATATTTTCCACTGTTCCTTGATATACCTTATACGGATATCTGAAAATATTCCTCTCCAAATGAATTAAATCCTTCTTATCCTCACACCATCTCATAGAATTTTTATTAGCATAATTCGAATCAACATTCTTATCATCCCCTGATAAGCATATACGAATATCCGATTCCACGGGAACATGTAGTTCCTCTGCCAAACTTTTAAGAGAACATAGTGTCTTATCAGTAAGATAAAACAAATCATGTTCCGAAAGATTCCCTTTAAATGTCCTGGCATATGCATCACTATCTATGGTATGGACACTATACACCTTGATAGCACAGGCAATAAGCGTCCTTATAAGCTTTAGCTGAATAGGTGTAAAACCCGTAAAGCCATCCATAACAATAACACTGTTTTTAATAAGCTGAGATTTTGCCGCATACTGACTAAGAAGCTCTGTAAGCTGCTCTGAAACTATATATTCTGAAGCAAGCTTATCCTGAAATGCTATCATTATTGCCTCCATATCTCTAAGCTTATCTAAAAGTACACTTTCATCTCCACTAGCTTCCATGGTCTTAATCAATGAGGATAGCTTATCAGAAGAAAAATCATACTGATAAAACTCTGACATAAGAGACTTAACCTCATCTATAAATCCATTCTTATTAAGGCAGTTCTTATATACTCTTAGCTTGTCTCTCACCTCACCTGCAACTCTTCTAATTAGCATAGACTTACCAAAATCCTCTAACACCTTGGCTGTCTTAACATTTAACTCGTCAAAAACCCTGTACGCAAGACGATTAAAGCCTATTACATCAATATTCAAGGTTCCACTATAAGGATGAAGCTTAACCATCTTCCTCTGCAGAGCAAGGGAATACTGTTCAGGAACCAAGAGTATATAATTAGTTCCCGGATTTTCCATAGATTCTTTAATTATTTTCTCATAAATATAATGGGACTTTCCGGCTCCGGAAGGTCCCAATACAAACTGCAACGACATATCTTTCTCCTTAACTTAGCATCTCATCTATCCTGCATATTCAACAGCCACAGCTCTAAGCTTTTCCTGACTAACCTTGAAGCATTGTATCAGTTTAGGGGAGAATACTCCACACTCACCCTCTACAATCATCTCACAGGCTCTCTCAAAGCTTACAGACTTTCTGTATACTGTATCACACATAAGCGCATCAAAGGCCTCAGCAACAGATACTATCTGAGCCGAAATAGGTATCTCTTCCCCAGTTAATCCCTCAGGATATCCGGAACCATCATATCTCTCATGGTGATACCTACAAATCTCATAGCTATATCGATAATAGATTTCTTCCTGATACTTTGACACTGCCTCAAGCATCTCACAGCCCTTCGTAGTATGGGACTTAATAATATCATATTCATCGGCAGTAAGCTTACCTGCCTTAAGGACAATACTGTCTGGAATAAGAAGCTTTCCTATATCATGCATACTTGAAGCAGAAGCAATATAATTAATTATCTCTGCATCCAGCTCATACTCCTTGAAAAATGTAGCTACAGCTTCACCTAATATGTGCGTGTACTCCTTCACTCGTCTAATGTGATTATTATCCTCTATACCTCTAAACTCAATAATAGTACCCATCATATCAAGTATATTATTATTAAGCTTTCTAAGCATATCTGCCTGATAGGTAAGCTCACGGTTTTGCTGTATAACCTTCTTCTCTAGCCACTTTCTCTCAGCATAGGTTTTAACAAGATTATCTATCTTCGCCTTAGCTGATCTAGAATTATACGGTGGTCTTAAGAAGGCAGCAGCGCCCTTATCATAATACATTCTTGTAAGCTCAGAGGTTCTATCCGCCATAACTATAACAGGGACGTACTTAGTAATCTTCTTAGCCTTAAGCGCATCCATAACCTTCTCTGCAGAAATCTTAGGAATACCTGCATCCAAAATTATAGCTGACAGCTTCTTAAAATAGTCTGCAACCTTCTTAAGGAGCTGTTCTCCATCTGACACCATAATTACATTATATGCACCCGAAAGCAAACTAGAAAGCTCGGCTGCTCTATCTTCATCACTGTCTGCAATTATTATATTTCTCTTCTTATTAGTATCCATAGTATACCTCCACGAGTACTATAAAACTCCCTCTATACCTCTGCTGTATCACCTATACAACAACCTAAAATATATTATTATTTTTGCTCGTCATCTAAGGAAAACATAGTAATCTTAACATTCTGTCTTCTAAAGAATACCTCACACACTATATCTGTTAAAGTAATATGTGCATCATCCACTCTAATCATAACTCCCGGATAAGCATAATTCTTAACTCTAACTCCTATACTAGTTACCGCTTTTTCCTTCTTCTTAGTGAACTCATTAAGCTCTGACTTAAGGGTTTCTAATTCATGCAGTTTATTAATAAGTGAGGCCTGTACATTTTGAAATAATGTAAGACTTTTTAACTCATCAGGAGTTCTGTTGGCTATAAGCCTCTCCATCTCTTGTTTTAAAACAAGTGCCTTCTTCCCGGCCTCCTCAATCTTAGAGTCCATATCCTTAACTCTTTGCTTGTAATACTTATTAGCACCAATCTCAAATACCGTTTTAATCTCCGCCTGATTGCCTATTACGGATGCATTAATTCCGTATATTGCATATGTAGTACCTCCAACTATAGCACCCTTTTCACCAGATACATTTATTTGATTCATGGCTATACTTTCGCAGTTTAATATATAATTACTCTCTATGTTATTATCTGCCCTTAAAACAATATTCTCAAAATATTTGCCGTAAATGTTTCTACCAGCCTTAATGATTCCCTCATCTCTTCCAGATACACCGGAACGAATCAAAACATCATTACCTGCTTTAATTATGGCCGCCTCAACATTACCATCTATAATAATATTGCCCTCTGCTTCAATGGTTACTCCACTTCCCACAAATCCACTTACATGAACATCTCCATTGAATCTAATATTACCTGAAGAGGCTGTTACATCTCCCTTTACATGATAGAGATTAGAAATCTTAACAGTATAATTACTATAGGTTATGCTTCCACTTAAAGCCGCAATATAAGTAACACCATCATCCAAAACCCTAAAACCGCTACCTGTAAGCTTAGGAGGATTCTTACCTTTAACCGGTGTAATAAGCTTGCCTTTAACAGTAAATCCATAGCTTCCACTTGTGGCAGGATAAAATACCGCTATCTTTTGCCCTTCCTCAACAAGCTCAAACAAATCCACATTCTTATAATCAACAGATCCATCACTTTTTACCTTAGGCATAGTTGGAAGTTCAGTCTTAAACATAAAATAATAATAACCATCCTTACCATGTACCGGTGGCGTTCCTTCTGCTACCACAACCCTGCCATTCTCAGGAATATATCCTGTGGCAAGTCGTTCTATCACCTGCTCCTTTATTCCCTGTTTTACTCCATTAGACTCAAAAAGCTTCTCTATCTTGGCACGGGTAACAATAAGATGACCTGTAGTCTTAGGAAATACAAGCTCTGCTACCATCTCGTCACTGCTAAGTTCCAGGTAAATATCCGAACCGGTAATTCCTTCATACTTAAATACTTCATCAGCATTCTCATAGGTTGGCTCGGCATCAACAAAGCCCTCATCCACAGTATTAGATAGATGACCTGCTTCAGAAGTGGAATCCATCCTATGACCATCTGTTTTAGTGTTATCTGATGTCGTTTTTCCCTGACGCTTTAATCTCTCCTGCTCTAATGCTTCCTCTCTATCCCTTATAAGTTTTTCACGCATTCGATGCATATCTGTTGCACTCCAAATCTGAGTGGCATAGGAAAATACATCTAAGCCAGCCTCTAAGCCTAGACGTATCTCACGCATCTGCCTTGCATTAAAATATGGATTATCATACCAAAATACATCCACACCATTCATGATTCCCAATCGAATCTCCTGCATCTGCATCCAATTATAAGAAATATTATTATATGCTGAAATATCTATACCTGCCCTTAGACCATAACGAATCTCTCGCATTTGGGCACCTGATAACAGAGGATTTTCATACTCTGTTATATTAAGATTATATTTGATTCCTTTTCTAAGCTCATCTAACTGACTACTATCATAGCCTAGATCCACAAAGCTATCTAGGTTAACATTATCAAGCTTTGCATGTCTTATAACCTGAAGAATAGACCTGTTAAGTCCTCTCTTCACATAAGGCATAAGATTTATATTATCCACAAGGCCCTTACGAACTTCTCGCATAATAAGATGATCAAGATCCCTATCTCTATAGATAGAAACATCAACACCTTCTTCTAAGCCTCGTCTAATCTCTCTCATCTGAAACCAATCGAAATACACATCAGAATAAAGACTTATGTCAACCTTTGAAATAAGTCCCTTCCTAAGCTCTGCCATCTGAAAAAATATGTATCTTCTCTTAGCATACTGCTTAACATCCACACCAGCCTTAAGGCCAAGCTCTATCTCTGCAAGCTGAAAAGTATCAAATCCCTGCTCCTTATACTCCTCCATACGTTGGCTGATTGGGATGCTGAATTCACTTTTGAACATCTTTTCTTTATTAAAAGTATCCCCCATAGACGTGTCCTCCAAAAGATAAATCCCTATATCTTAATTATATTATTTAAACGCTTTCTTTTCAAGAAAATATACCTATCTACATTACTTTTTTCGGCATATTTTCATTATTTCAATACTTTATATTTTATTTACGCTAGAGGCATTATTTTTATAGCTACAGAATATAAATATAATAATCTATGTGTGAGGTAATAATAATGTCATCTAAAACAAAAATTGTAGTTCTAAAATCCAAGGAACTAATCTACACCGGTATCTTTGTTGTCCTGGGAATTATGCTTATATTATTGTTATTCTATATGTTTTCACCAGGTGAGGATAAATCTAAGGACAAGAAAAACAACTCCACTGTCACCAATAACAACGAGGAAGGAACGGAGCCTATAACCGTTTCACCAACTACAGAGGCAGGTGAGTTAGACGAATCAATTACAATTGATGATGCTACCACCCAGGAAAGCGTGATTTCAGAAACAGAAAACTTAGAAGCTGAAATATCAGAAGCTGAAAGCTCAGAAGCTGAAGATTTAGAAACCGTAGCAAACCTTCAGTCAAGTCAGTCTAATGAAGCAAATACTTACACAGAAACAACTGTTCAAGATAATTCCAATAGCGAAACGTTCTCTGGTTATGTACCTGGAGTTTATACCTCCGAGCTTAATCTAGGTGGTTCAACTATATTGTTATCTGTAAGCGTGGACGAAAGCCAGGTCACAGGGGTCTCTATGGATAATATGGATGAAACTCTAACAGCTATGTACCCATTAGTACAGCCATCCCTTGACGAGATAAACTCTCAGATAGGTTTAGTTTCTTCTATGGAGGATATTACATATTCTGCCGACAATAAATATACCACCATACTTATCTTAGATGCCATTGACGAGGCTCTAGAGGATGCCCGCAAATAAAACCATTCACAAATGTCATCTTTCATATTTTTGTGTAATGCTTAATATAAATGTTCATTACTAAAAAGCATTTTATATCAAATATTAAAAACAGGTCTGTGAATACATTATTCACAGACCTGTTTGCTATCTTATTCTTTATCAACTATCACTCCGCCTGTCTTATAAATGCTACCTTCCGGTACAATTCCTCTTACAGGGGACAATGGATAAATATTAGAATTCTTACCAATTACAGTTCCTGGATTAAGTACAGAATCACAACCAACCTCTACTAAATCGCCAAGCATGGCACCGAATTTCTTACGACCTGTATCTATATCCACTGAGCCATCCTGTGATTTCACATGAACAGGAGTTTTATCACTCTTAACATTAGATGTTATAGAGCCTGCACCCATATGAGACTTATAACCAAGAATAGAATCACCTACGTAATTATAATGTGGCACCTGAACATTATCAAATATTATAACATTCTTAAGCTCTGTAGAATTGCCCACCACACAGTTTTCACCTACCAATGCACTACCTCTTACGAATGCGCACTGTCTTACCTCGGTACCTGCCCCAATTACACATGGTCCTCCTATGTAAGCTGTACCGAAAACCTTTGCGGTCTTATGTATCCATACATCCTCACTTGGATGGTCATACTCATCTAAGCTTAAGGTTTTTCCGTACTCTAAGATAAAGTCTGATATCTCACCAAGAGCCTCCCATGGATACTGGTATTTTTCTAGTAAAGCTTTAGCCGCTGTATGTTCCAAGCTATACATATTTTTAATTTCAATCTGCTCTAATATCTGGCTCATATTCTTACCTATCAGGCTTTTTTGCCTGCTCCCTTCTCATAATATGGTTTGGTTCTATCAAATATATATGTTATCTGATTTTGATTTCTTAACCCTTTCACTAAATTAGTATTATTAATAACAAATGTAGTCATCTTGTCAGTGTATTCTGCCTTGGTTATAGTACCATCAGCAACACCGGTAAGACCCTTTTCCCAGCTAGCAGTCATTTCCGCTTTTAGGAGACTATTTATAGAATAATATACAACATCATATATTATTTCACCTAAAAATGTAGGCGTTACAATCTGAGTCTTTTTATTAAGATTAATATATTTATTGGTCACTAGCTTTGTTATTATACTATCTCTGGTTGCAGAAGTTCCTATACCGCTACCCTTTATCTGGCTTCTAAGCTCCTCGTCCTCTATAAGCTGACCTGCGTTCTCCATAGCAAGAATAAGAGTACCTGATGAGTATCTCTTAGGTGGTGTAGTCTCACCTTCCTTAATATCAAGACTTGATACAGCTAGCTTCTGTCCCTTTTTTAGACCGCTAAGCTCTTCTAGTCTTTCAGGAGTAAGCTTTTCCTCCTCACCCTTTTTCTCAGCAGGAATGCCAACTATGTTAAGATATCCCGGCTTCTTAAGGCGCTTAAAGTTTGCAAAAAAGCTTTCTGTATAAGGCTCGCCATCTTTTAATATATCCCTAGTCAACGTAAGTGATACCTTCTCATACTCTGCTGCCGGATAGAAGATACTGATAAATCTTTTGGCGATAATATCATACACCTTCTTAGCCGTATCAGATACAGAATTAAGCGCACCAAAGCCCTGACCTGTAGGAATAATGGCATAGTGATCTGTAATCTGCTTATCATTTACATACTTAGACTTTGCAAGTCCCTTATAAGCACCCTGATTCATAATATTATCTGCAAATGCAGCTACAGGACCATAATTTCTTAATCCACCTATATTCTTATGGATTTCCTTAGCCACCGCTGTGGATAAAACTCTGGCATCAGTTCTCGGATAGGTCACAAGCTTTTTCTCGTAAAGCTCCTGAACTATAGCAAGTGTATCTGATGGACTTATCTTGAATAATCTGGAACAATCATTCTGAAGCTCTGCCAAGTTATAAAGCATAGGTGGTGCCTTCTTCTCCACCTTCTTCTCCACCTTGTTAACCGTAAGCTCCACAGGTGGATTGTCATCAAGAAGAGCAATCAGCTCCTCTGCTGTCTCCTTTTTCTTAAAACCATTTTCCTTATACAGAAGTGGTGATTCATGATATAGGGAACCCTCCACAGCCTTCCACTCTGCTTCAAATCCATCTAAGGATGCTAACACTCTGTAAAATGGAGTAGGTACAAATTCTCGGATTTCCCTTTCTCTCTTAACTATCATGCCAAGTACACAGGTCATAACTCGACCTACTGCTATAACACAACGCTCCAGTCCAAGATAATTCTTAACTGTGTAGCTATATTTTAAGGACAATGCTCTAGAGAAATTAATACCCATAAGATAATCCTCCTGAGCTCTAAGGTATGCTGAATCACTAAGATTATCATACTCAGACAAATCCTTAGCTTCCTTGATACCTCTAAGAATTTCCTCCTCAGTCTGGGAGTCAATCCAAACTCTCTTCTTCTGTTTTTCCGGGCCAACCTCTGCCATCATATCAACCAAACGATATATGTACTCACCCTCTCGTCCTGAGTCAGTGCATACATAGATACAGCCAACATCAGCACGATTAAGAAGCTTCTTCACAACATCAAACTGCTTAGAAGCACTAGGGATTATCTCATATTTATAGTTTTCTGGCACAAATGGTATAGTCGCCATAGCCCATTTCTTAAGGTCAGGGTCATAAACCTCTGGATAACTCATAACCACCAAGTGTCCTACACACCAGGTAATTATGGAATCGCCGGATTCTATAAACCCATCCTTACTGCCTGCATTTGCGGGTCCGTTTATTCCTAGTGCCTTGGCAAATTCCCTTGCCACACTAGGCTTCTCCGCAATGTATAAATTCTTCAATTTATTTCCTCCGATTCTGTGTAATTACTTACCTTAGTAAGGTTACGCCTTCACTACATTAGGCGCAGTCTCACCCTGTCCCATACACTGTGCATTCTCAAGTGTAACCTCAGCAATAGACATCATAGCTTCCTTAGTAAAGAATGCCTGATGCGAGGTTAAGATAACATTTCTATAGGATGTAAGTCTTATAAGATCAGCATCTGAAATATTCTCATCAGATCTATCCTCGAAGAAGAACTCATCCTCCTCCTCGTATACATCAAGACCAACACCTGCAAATTTGTCATTAGCAAGAGCATCTAACAAATCTGTTGTATTGATAAGTCCACCTCTTGATGTGTTAACTAATATAACTCCATCCTTCATCTTAGCTATACTCTTCTTATTAATCATATGCTCTGTATCCTTAGTTAAAGGGCAATGTAAGCTTATGACATCTGACTCCTTGAATAAGGTATCTAAATCAACATACTCTAAATTCTTACCGAACTGTTCTATAGCCTCAGGCGTCTTATCTACTATAGCCTTACATGGATATGGGTCATAGAGAAGCACTCTCATATCAAGACCTCTTATTACAGAAAGCATAGCCTGTCCAATCTTACCTGTACCGATTACACCGATTGTCTTACCCACAAGATCCATTCCCATAAGTCCATTAATACTATAATTGAAATCTCTAGTTCTAACATAAGCTCTGTGAAGCTTTCTATTTACCGCAAGAAGGAGACCCAAGGCGTACTCAGCAACTGCTCGGGGAGAGTAGCTTGGAACTCTCATACAGATAATTCCTGACTCCTCAGCCTGCTTTACATCCACATTGTTAAAGCCGGCACAGCGAAGAAGAATTGCCTTAACTCCATTTTCCTTAAGCTTAATAATAGTATCCTTCTTAGCATCATCATTTACAAATATACACACAGCATCACAATCCTTTGCAAACGCTGCTGTGTGCTTGTTAAGCTTCTCTTCTAAAAACAATATATCGAATCCTTTTTCCTTAGCCATAGGCTCAAACCAAATCTTATCGTATGGCTTAGTGTCGTAAAATGCTATCTTCATATAATACCTCCTACATTATGTTAACTATTTTATTATTAATTTCTATTTTATTCTTTTTGTCTTTTACATATAAATTATTATGCCTGCGTAGTATCTGTGTAATATCAGTGCATTCTTACACTTTATTAATCAACTACTCATATTATGTTCTTATGATTTTTATTTTATCCAAAAGGGCAATCATCAGCTCAATTAATTCATTGATTTACTCATTAATATATTATAGCAACACAGGCAACATGTAACCATATTTTATT
>JAGALE010000461.1 GCA_017625335.1 Lachnospiraceae bacterium | reverse complement strand
ATGGAGTCACAAAGCAGACAGTAAGGAAGTATCTGTGTGAGTATCTTGCAAGTATGGATATCAGAAGTCTTGCACCAAAGCCAAGAGATAATGAAAGAGAGCTTACTGTGGATGAAAAGAATTTTAGGAAGTCTCTGAACAGGTGGTATTACAATTCCAAGAAAAGGACAATCAAGCAATGCTATTCTTTGATGTTACAGCATTTTTACTGTGATGAAACAGGAAGATTGTTAGAAGTACATCCATCCTTTTATCAGTTCAGATACTTTTACAGGAAGTACAACAAGAAAGAAACAGAATACATCAGCAGAAATGGCTTGTCCTATTATCAGAGAAACCAAAGACCCTTAGTGGGGGATGGAGTGCAGAGCTTTGCTCCAACAGTGGGAATGGGAATGTTAGATGCTACCACTTGTGACATTTACCTTGTGAACGAAGCAGGTGGGATTGTAGGAAGACCTATTCTGACATTGTGTGTAGACGCACACTCCGGAGTGATTTGTGGCTATTCTCTTTCTTGGGAAGGTGGTGTCTATTCCCTTAGAAATCTTATGCTGAATGTGATTACTGATAAAGTGGAGTATTGCAGAACTTTTGGCATTGAGATTACTAAGGAACAATGGCCTTGCAGTCAGTTGCCCTTAAAGCTGGTAACAGACCAGGGAAGTGAATATAAGGGAGAAACTTTCTCTCAGATAACAGATTTGGGTGTGGAACTGATAAACTTAAAATCCTTTAGGGCTGATGAAAAGGGTCCTGTGGAACAGTGTTTTAATGCCATACAGAATTATTTTAAACCAATCCTTAAGGGTAAGGGTGTCATAGAGATGGATTTCCAAGAGAGAGGTGTGAGAGATTACAGGAAGGATGCCTGTCTGACTATGGATGATTTTGAGAAAGTAATTTTAAACTGTATTATCTTTTACAATTCCAACAGGGTATTGGAGAAATTCCCATTTACAGAGGAAATGTTGGAAGCAGAGGTTAAGCCCATCCCCTGTCATATATGGAAATGGGCTTGTGAGCAATCAGGAGCCAATTTAATGGCTGTAAACAGGGATAAGCTGATAAAGGTACTGTTACCAAGAACAAGGGGAAAATTTGGCAGATATGGGCTTGCTGTGAATGGATTACACTATCACAATCCTCTGTTTAAAGAGGAGTATCTGCAAGGTAAAGAATGTAAGGTTGCCTATGATATGGATAATTCCAGTTATATCTGGTTGATTGAAAATGGTGCATACATACAGTTTGATTTGATTGAAAAGAGGTTTCAGGATAAAGGCATAGAAGATGTAATGACTATGAAAAACAGGCAGAAAGAATTGGTAAAAAAGGTGCGTCCTCAAAAGACTCAGGCAGAGATTGATTTAGCAAGGGCTATCCAGTTAATTGCAGACACAAAAATAGTACAGTCAGAGCCTTCCATAAAGGGTATCAGAAGTAATAGAAAGAGGGAGCAGATAAAACAGCATAGAAATCTTGGGAAAGAGGTGGTTACTAATGTGTAGGAGTGAGTGGAACATAATAGAGAAGATACAGCCAATGCTTGTGGGAAATGAACTGAGGGAGAAGCTTACTATTTTTCCTGTTTATGAGGATAGTGTAAGAAATGAAAGTCAGGCTGTAAGGCTGCTTAAGTTAAATAATCTACATTCCTTTTATCTGCCCTCTGATATGAGTGTGGAGATTTATACCAAGCTGTATCTGGCAATGGTAAGGTCTATACAGAAAAAGGAAGGTAAGCTGGCAATCAGACAGAGGAATATCAATGGGAAAAGAATTAAGGCATATGCAAATGGCATAGAACCATCCTTTGAAGGTGTGATAGGTGGCAGTGACAGTTTTAGCATTATAGGATGCAGTGGGATAGGTAAGACCACAGCTATATCAAAGGCAGTACAGTTGATGGGTGGGGAGCGGATAATAGAAATGGAGCATCCTTATTACAAGATAGTTCCTGTCATCAATGTACAGTGTCCCTTTGATTGTTCTGCCAAGAGTATGCTCCTTGCAATCTTGCAGAAGGTGGATAATGCGTTGGGGACTAATTACTATGAAAGCACTGTGAGAGCAAAGTCCAATATTAATACTATGCTGATTTCAACAGCACAGATATTGTTAAATCATGTGGCAGTACTTTGTATTGATGAGATACAGAACCTTATCAAGCACAGGGCAGGGATGCAGTTGGTGTCAATGCTGACAGAGCTTTTGAATGAAAGTGGTATCAGTATTGTGTTTGTTGGTACTCCTGAAATACAGCCTTTTTTTGAGAGTGTGGATTATCTTGCAAGGAGAACATTAGGGCTTACCTATGGGAAGTGTGATTACAATGATTATTTTAAAGAGTTCTGCTCAAAATTGTGGGAGTTTCAGTTTGTGAGCAAGAGAACAGAGATAACAGATGGCATTATAAACTGGCTTTATCAACATTCCTCTGGGACACTGGCTCATGTGATATTTCTGTTTTATACAGCACAGGAAATCAGTATTCTGGATGAAAGAGAAGTTATAGATGTACAGGCTTTGGAAGCTGCTTATAAGAGAATGGAACTGTTACATATGCACATCCAGCCAAATGTGAGTTTAAAAAGGGTAGCTGTGAAAAAGAAGAATAAGGGTAGTTCTGTTAAAGTGCTTGCAGAAGCTGTTGAGAAGAAAGAAGAAGTTTCGGAAAAAGACTCCCAGATTGAGGAGCATATAACCAACAAGGGAAATGCAGAGAATTGGAGTTTTACAGAGCTGGCAAAGCTATCTAAGCAAATGCAACTGGATATGGTGGAGTTGTTGGAGGACAGGGTATCTGTAACAGAGATTACGGTGTGAGAGTTAAATGGTAGCACATACGTCTATACCGGCTGCGCCGATATAGGCGTATGTGTGGAAAGGAGAGGTTTAAGTGAGCATAGCATATTTTCCAGAGATATATCCTGATGAACTGTTGTATTCTGTGTTGGCAAGATTTTATCTGCATAGTGGGTATCCTATATATACTATGATTGCAGAACATTTATTTCCAAATACTTGGAAGAAACCCTGTATAGAATTTGTAGGAAATCTCAAGCAGGAAATATTGGAGATTATTCTTCGTGATATTACAATGGAAGAATTGATTAATAAGCATACAATGTTTCCCTATTATGCCAGATTTATACCAAAAGCTGATAGATTAAAGGCATTGGAGTCTATTAAGAATATGCAAAGCGGTTATATGGATTTGCTTAAGATACCTAATAGGGAACCCAGGCAGTTGCACTATTGTCCGTTGTGTATAAAAGAGGATAGACAGCATTATGGAGAAGCATATTGGCATAGGATACATCAGATGGCAGGTGTGGATGTGTGTCCAATACATAAATGTTACTTGAAGGACAGCGGTATAGCAATAGATACTTTTAAATCATCAGCATTAATAAGCATAGAAGAAATGGAGTTATGTACAGAGGTTATTTACTGTAATAATGAATTGGAAAATCAGTTAGCAGAATATATAATGCAGATTTTCCTTGAAGATATAAATATGAATAATGAAGTATCAGTAGGAAAATTTCTCCACGGGAAATTAAATTTTACAAAGTATATGGCAAAGAATGGAGGATGCAGAAAAATACAACTTTTATATAATGATTTCAAGGAGTTTTTTGGTGATAATATGAGATATGGGATTACAGAGTTATGGCAGATGCAATGTATATTTATGGATACTAGAGTAAATTTGTATGAGATTTGTCAAATGGCAGTGTTTCTAAAAATTCCAGTTGAGGAAATGTTAAATATGAAACTTCCTGAGAGAACTCAGCAAATGATTTTTGACGAAACAGTGAGAGAGTTGCGAGCGAAAGGGTTAGGTTATAACAAAATTGGAGAAATGTTAGGTGTTTCCTCTCTTACAGTAAGAAAGGTTGGAAAGTATGAGCAGAGAAAACCTAAAAATTACAAGATACCCTGTGGAAGTAAGAGGAGAGACTGGGAAAAAATTGATAAAGAGACACTTCCCTTGGTTAAATCTGCAATAGCAGAATTATATGGGGATGAAGAAAGAAGACCCCGTAAAATAAATCGGAATGCAGTTTGTGATAAATTGGGATTGAATAAGTGCATATTCAGATGTTTGCCACAATGTACGAAAGAGATAGCAAAATATAGTGAAACACAGGAGCAATATTGGGCTAGAGAAATTATATGGGCAATATGTGAGCTGGAGAGAGAGGGGAAGGTGCTTAGTGCCAGTCAGATAATGAGAGTTACCAATATGAGAAAGGATAATCTGATTGCAAGCCTCCCCCATCTAAAAGAGATAGAACCTGAGCTTGCGGAAGTGGTTGAAAGCCTCCTATAAGAAAATACAGCCTCAAAAAAAGAAAAATGAGAGGTTGGGTAGCATAGTGATGGTGCTTGCACAAAGAAAAAAGAAGATTGGTACTACGCTTCTAAGAGTGTGTTATCAGTCTTCTTTTTTTGATGTGGGTGTAATCTGCTAAAGGATACTGTTACTATTGTTTTTCCTTTCAAAGCCATATCATTTCTTTAAAATATAAAGATGTTATATATATATATTAAGGCTTTTAACAGCCATTTTTGAAGTCTCCAAAGTGCTGAAAACCTTGATTTTACTGATAAAGTTAGCATTCTGTTATCCCAAAACGAGGGACGAGATAGTGTCCCTGAAAAATGGTTCATAAATCTTTAAGCTAGAGGCAAAATTTTT
>JAGALE010000460.1 GCA_017625335.1 Lachnospiraceae bacterium | reverse complement strand
TCTCATAAAAAGTTTTTAATCCAGGACTTCATTTTAAACTCTAGCTTAAATAATGTCCCTGTTTTACTGTTTGTGTTTCCATTCTGTTGAATGTAAGATTTGTACTAAATCTTTTGAAAATCTCTTAAAGAATTTTCAGGGTTATCATGTTATTAATTTGTCAAAGGTTCTTGTTGTTCGCCAAACGCGACAACTTCTAAAGAATATCATAACCAAATCTCGTTGTCAACAACTTTTTTGATTTATTTTATTCTTTTATGTCGCTGTCATGTGACAGCTTGTTTAATATACCACCAGTATAAATTAAAGTCAACACCTTTTTGTGTATTAATTTAAAAACATTTTTTTACCACTTTACCAAGCTGAAGTAAAGGCAATTTCTATCATATGATAGCAGAACGAGCATGTCAGCTTATAAATATAAACTTACATGCTCGTCCTATTATTATATTAAATATAGATTTTAATCCCGCTCTTACTTGGTTAATTCCAATTCATATCTTAGAATCATTGTCCTTATACTAATCCGGTCTTATACTTCCATCTAGAATAGCTCTTACATGGGTAAAGTCCTCAGCATACCAATTCTTAATCTTGCTCTCACCTATGTAACAATCATAGAACATCTTAGTAATATCAGCACCCTCTTTAATCTTAAAGTTTGGGCCGAAATTAAAGTTACCATTTATGTTACTCTCGAAGAACATATATTTTAAATCATCAATATGTCTTGTGTCAAAGCTCTCTGGAAGAACCATATCCTTAGGAAGCTTTGCCTCTGAGAACATATACTCCATAGTTTTAACCTTCTTAGTGCTCCACTTATCGCCAAAGCTAAAACCATATGGAAGCATACACTGATAGAACATATAACTCATAGATTCAACATTGCTAGTATCAAAATATCCACCCAAGCTAAAATCCTTAGGTATAACAGAACCCGCAAACATAAGAGTCATATCAACAATCTCTCTAGTATCAAACATCTTTCCCAAAGAAAATCCTTCCGGAAGTGTTAACCATGAGAACATCCCACAACAGCTACTAGCATTAATAGGTAACTCTATCTTACCGCCCTTATAATCCTTAGTATTAAACTTAAGAATTTTCTTACCACTGTAACTCAAATCCTGCTTAAACTGCATAGGATTATAAAGAACCCAATTCTTGTTACCTGTCTTCTCCTGGAACCACTCAAAATGTGATACTCCACGTTGTTTCTTAAATTCTTCACGCTCACCTTCATCCTCTATATAGATAAAGTACGATGCTCCTTCAAAGCTAATGTGTGTCTTACCTATAGATGTCTGTCGCTTAATATCCTCTTCTGAGGCCTTAGTTCCAGCGAATCTATTAGACCCACCACCTGTAGATAACTTAAAAGCCATAATAACTACAACCTTCCTTTTTTATTATAATTAATTATTTACACATTTAAAAATTAAAGTTTGCAAATCGATCCTCCGCCTCTCTCTTCTCAAGCTTGGTCTCATCCACTACCTTTACCGCAAGATCAATCTGCTCCTTCATAGACTCTGTAATATTAGTTTCTTCCCCATAATTAAGATATGCTAATACTGTAAGCATCTCTGACTCAGTATCAGTGTAATAACCTGTACCTGCCTGCTTCATATCTCCCAAGTTCTTAACTAATTCATATAACTTATTAGGAAGTGTTCTGTAATCCCACTTTCCTCCATTAGTAAAATTATCCCCTAATCCTAACATTTCTTCACCTTTCTATATTAATCATATAATAAACTTTGTAATGAGAGATGAAATCTATAAATTCAGATTATCAAAGAATTTTGAAAAAAAGATTTATTCTTCATACTCCCCTACAGTTTAACAAATCTTTTGAACATAAACAAGATTAACTTACACATTTTCTATAGAAAAAAAGGCAAAAATCACATTTTCTACATTGATTTATTGTTTTTTTACAAAAATAAGGAGACAAATTCATATGAAACCCTCATCACATAACATTTGTCTCCATATATATTTACATATTTTCTTCTTTGTCTCTCATCATTCCAAGTACATCTATAATGTCAGTTATCACGCGAACATCTTTCATTATGGTTGCCTTTTCATCTAAAAGGTTAACCGTTCTTGTTGTATCACCGTCAAATGCATCTCCACTAGTCCAAATACCTACATACAATTTATTACCCTGAAAATTCATACCCACATGCATATACTTTTCCTTCAGGAAATCCACTCTTTCCATGAATTGTGGTGTAAGAACATAAAAGGCATCAACCGGGTCAGCAGCAAGAACATCAAATCGCTTATTAAAATCTGTATTTTCCATCTCTACCGATTGCATTACACCGCTAACCTTCGGAGTATCACGATAATGAAAGCTTTTTGAAAACACCTGAACCGATTTAACTTCTTTAAATGGAAAATCAAAGGCAATCATTCGTCCTTTAAAACGAAGCTGAGTGTCATCAGAATTTTTATCATATTTTATTGTTACCTCAGCCTGCTCAAATCCAATCCCATTATAAGAACCCTTCAGGTAATCCTCTGAACTATATCTATTACCCATCTTAACTAAACCAAACTGTCTTACATCTTGCTCCGGCAAACCACTATTATACTTATAAGTTACATTATCAAATACCTCATTAAGTATACCAACAACAAAATTTTCTTTATACATTCTCTTGTATTCGTTGGTGTCCCTACCTGCCAGTTTTAAAAATACTATCATTAGAACCATCACTCCAACAAAGCCTATTATTGCTCCTAAAGTATCGGCTATAAATGAAGCTACTGTTGTAACTGGCATTATAATAAAAATACAAGAAATAGCTAATATAACATATTTATTTTTCCTCTTTCTCATTACTTCCAGCTTATTAATTATTTCATTGAGTTCCATGTTTTCAATTTCCTCCCTTTTTATATGTAAAAATTTATCTTTACATCAATACACACATATATTATATAAAATATTCAATTAAACAACAATTTGAAAAATCCTATTTTAAGATAATATTTAATTAATTTTCATAGTATTATTATAGTTTTTTTGAACTTTAGAATTTTGTATGAAATTTTGTACACAAAATCGCTTGTAAACTCTAAACTTTTCCTTGAAATATGTCAAAATAAGGAGTAGAATGATAAGGGCTTATTGGCTGAATTATATAAAATAAGATTATAAGAAAGGATATATGCAACTGTCCTAAGATTCAGCCAAAGAAAACTAAATATATGGACAGGGCACTTTTTTTGTGCAAATGCATAGGTGATTTTTATGGGTAAACCTATAAACAAGTGGGTCAGCGCAGCAATCCCTGCACTCTTACTTCACTGTAGTATTGGTACTGTGTACTGTTGGTCAATTTTTAGTCAGGAAATCGCTGATTACATTGGTCATTCAAAGGGAGCAACTGAGTGGGCATTCAGCTTCGCTATCTTCTTCCTGGGTATGTCAGCAGCATTCCTTGGAAATGTAGTTGAGAAGGATATTCACAAGTCTTCACTTATCGCTACTATTTGCTTCGCAGCAGGTATGGCAGGTACAGGTTTCTTCATCTACTACGGTGGACAGCACAAGGGTTCTACATTAGCACTTGTAGGTATTTATTTATGCTATGGTCTTATTATGGGTATCGGTCTTGGTACTGGATACTTATCACCAGTTAAGACTCTTATGCTTTGGTTCCAGGATAGAAAGGGTCTTGCAACAGGTCTTGCAGTAGCCGGCTTCGGTGCAGCTAAGGCTATCGCTTCTCCAATTATGCAGTCTTTACTTGCAAATCTTGGTGATGGTGGAATCTACAAGATGTTCTGGATTTTAGCATGCGTATACTTCGTAATGATGTTCGTTGGTCACTTATTATTACATAAGCCAGCTGGTTGGGTTGAGCCACAGGGCAAGGAAGCTAAGAAGAGCATTCTTTCAGTTATTAAGACAAGAAAGATCGGAAACTACATCGGTATCTGGTTAATGTTCTACATCAACATAACATGTGGTCTTGCACTTATCTCTCAGGAGAAGATGATTATCAAGTGTTTAGGACTTGCAAGCTTCGTAGGTATCATCTCAACTGTTTCAGCTATATTTAATGCTGGTGGTCGTCTTGGATTCTCTGCTTGGGCAGATTCAATGAAGGACAGAAATACTATTTACAAATTAATTTTCATTATCTCTATCGCTCTTACTGCTGCTACTATTGTAACAGGTGGTATCAAGAACGGTGAGGGAAATACAGCACTTATCGTATTAGTTCTTGCTCTTATCTTTATGGTAAATGCAGGCTACGGTGGTGGATTCTCTAATGTTCCAACACTTCTTTCAGACCACTATGGTATGGGAAGTATAAGTGCATTACATGGTATCACACTTTCTGCTTGGGCATTCGCAGGTCTTTCAGGTAACCAGATGGCTGCTTGGATTGTTAAGACTTTTGGTGAGGAGGTTCCTCTTGAGCACAAGTTAGCTGATGGTACTATAGAGACAATTATGGTTAATCCAACTGGTTATCAGTACGTATTATATGCAACTGTAGTTCTCTACGTAATTGCATTAATTCTTTCACTTGTATTAGTTAAGGCACCAAAGGAAGGTGAAATCCCTGCTGATGCAATGATTGGTGATCCTAACGATGTTCACTAATCTATTTTAAATAAATTATAAAAATAAGGTTGTTACTTGATATAAGTAGCAACCTTATTTTTTTGCTAGATACTTGTATTAAATATTGGTATTTAATACTGGTATTTAGTAAATCAATAATCGGTGTAATAAAAAAAAGATTATATTCTATCTTATCTAGAACACAATCCTTTTATTCTAATTTAATCATCTACGCATTATTCTCGTTGAACTCTTCAACTAGCTTTTCATGCTCACCTTCTTCTATAATATCTAGCATATATGCTACCACATCCGGGTCAAATTGCTTTCCCGAATTAGTATTAAGCTCATCCTTAATTTTATCCATAGGTAACTTTTTTCTATAGCATCTATCACTATTCATTGCATCAAATGCATCTGCAACACAAAGAATTCTACCTACCAAAGAAATATCTGTTCCCTTTATCTTATTAGGATAACCTGTACCATCAAATCTTTCATGATGCTGGAGAGCTCCGTCCTGAATACCATTTATGGCAGTCATATTCTTAAGTAAATCTGCACCAATAGTAGTATGTGCCTCTATTCGCTTTCTCTCCTCAGGTGTAAGTGCACCTGGCTTTTTAAGTATAGAATCTGGTACCAAAAGCTTTCCACAATCATGCATTAATGCTATGTAAAAATAATTCCTTATCTCATCTTCATCAAGTCCCATTCTCTTTGCAATTTCCTTAGTGTATACAGCAACTCTCTGAGAATGTCCCTTTGTGTAAGGATCCTTAGTATCAATAAATGAGATAAATGTATCGATAATCTGCAATATGATTTTCTCGTCTCGCTTTTGTCTCTGCTTATAGCTAATAAGACATATTTTAACGATAATGTAGCATATCAAACCAATCAACCAAGTATATCTAATATAAAGCAATACCCAATAAGAAGTAGTATCCTTTATTCCCATCTCGAAATATCCATAAACCTTAAAGGTTTTGAATTTTAATATATTCTTAGAGACACCTACAAATCCAAAAGGCTGATCGTTCTCCTTCTCAACCACCCCATTATAATCCATCGGAGTGAGTGTCAAAGTAAGATTATTATTATCGTAAATGTACTCTCCATTCCACAAGCTATCAATCTTAGTTTCCTGTGGCATATAAAGCACAACTTTCCAACTATGAAAATTATACTTTCCAGTATTTACTATAGCACCATCATACTGAGCACCCTGTACAATTTCACCAGCAGCATTATAATCATTCCAATGCTTGGCTACTGTCATGTCAATTGTAACGTTCTCATGATTAGACTTACCTTCCTCCACAGTGATTTCAACCTCAGTATTATTAAATTCCTTAACTTCTTTTTTAAGTTTAATAAATCCTAGTTGAATAAGTATAATAGCAATGATAAATAAAATTGGAATTAAAAATTTTCTTTTCATATGTACATTACCTCTCTTCTCCATAACCATTTTACTATTATTTTTACTATAGTACAACTAAAACTTAAATATTTTAATAATAATGCTCAATAAACAAAAAAAATTAATATTAAAAACCATAAAATCTATCAATCAAATTCATAATGACAAAAAAAAGCTTGAAAGTTTTTCAAGTGTATACGAGGCAATGCGCCTTCAGAGGCAGGTATATGTTGCCAACAGGATAAAAACCATGAATGAGAGCATTTACTACAATGTGGATCTTATTCACAATGCCATAGGCG
>JAGALE010000459.1 GCA_017625335.1 Lachnospiraceae bacterium | reverse complement strand
TCCTGAAAAAGACCGTATACTAATTGAATTAATAAGTATAGCAGATGGTAAAATAGGTCACTTAGATTTATTTATAAAACTACCTAACTATATAAATATAATCAAGTGTAAGGTAATTAGTAAACAAATTAGTAATATAGAATTACCCTCTAATGTGGTACTTTGTATTATGTGTAGGACAAATGCAATATTATATAATACAGAAAATATTAGAGCAATAATTGGTATAGATACATATGCAAATGTAGTTAGATCAGTTATTGCTAGAAATGAAAAGGAAATTGTATTTAATAATTTAGAAGGAATAGTAATGAATGATGAGTATATACAGGCAAATGAAATTGAATCAATTATATTTAAAGATGAATGTACATTAAATAGAATACCCTATTCGGCTATAAAATATTTAAGAAACCTAAAATTAATTAAAGTAAGTCCTAGTATTAGGTGGATTGATTCAATGAAAATAAAAAATATCATACACATAGATTCAGCTGGAAACAAATATATAAGAATAGAAAATAAAACTATAGGTATAACTGAGTAATAAATTAAAGGAAGAGGATTTAAGATGGTAAATACAGTTAGTGATTTTAAAATAGCTAAGGGAGTTATATTTGCAGTAATTGATATAAAGGTAAAAGATAAGTGGATTTATGACATAGATTATATAAGAGTATACAGTGGAGATGTTGAGCTAATAATAAATGATGATGAAAATAAAAGAAGATTTTTGAATTTAGTCAATAAGATATATATTAATCATATAAAAAATAAATTATTAAATAAGGGGTATCCTATATTTAGAGTGGAGAGATACCTTATAAGAAGATTAGATGTAACACTTATAAAATATGAAACAATGACAGGAGATAAAATTGATACACTGGTTGTGCCTGATTTTGTTAATAATATATACATATCAGAGTTAAATGCAAAAAATATAATGTTGAATGATAGAGTAGTGATTGGAGATATAAGTGATAAGGATATAGTAAGATTAGATAACTTGGAAAATATCAAATATTTTAGGTCCAAGACATATGGAGTAATATGTAACTCAGTTAAATATTATCAAGATGGTATTTTAGTACTTAAAAGGATAACATCATTCCCTAGTATAACAGACAAAGTTTATACAGGAATAAATAGAATTATATTTGAAGATACAGTTCAAATTAAAAATTTAGAGCCTTCTATTATAATAAATAATCTAAACTTGAGTGAAATAAGGCTTAGTAAATCAATAGAAACATTTGATAATGAGGATATAAATAACTACATCATAACAGATGAGAATGGAAATAAAACACTAAGTTATTATGGTAACAGTGTTAGAATAATAGATTAGAAAGAGTTAATAACAGATAAAATGGAGTATATAAAAGATATTAAAATAGATGCGGTTAAGAGCTATCATGGATATGGAATGTCAGATTCTTATGAAATTACACTTGTAGACAATAATGATAGAGAAATTAACAATGTAGATTTTATTAAGATTTTAGGGACAGATGTTAATTCATTTAAAAATAATAAGTATAAAAAGGATTTATTAATAGACATAATAAATAAAATATATTTAATACATATAAGGTATAAAATTTTGCGTTTATCATATCCTATATACATGCTGCATTTAACAGGTGGAGGTAAGGGAAAAGTTGATACAATGCTAATTGGATTTAGGCATGAGGTAAACACAACTAGTAAGATAGTAATACCAGAATTTGTGAATATAATAAACATACTAGGTACAGATGAAACTAATAAAGTACTAAATAATTTAGATGAGATGTGGTTAAATAATAATGTAGAATTATTAGGAATACCTAAGGCTACATGTAAAATATATAATATAGATAATTGTAGTGCAATAGGGAATGGTGCATTATACCACATAGATAAATTTGCATCAACAAACAATAATGAAGTAAAATTTAATAATCTAAAAAACATACATGTAGATAGGAGTAATTATCATTCAAAATCAATAAAGAGGATAATATTTGGTGATACATGTACAATTACAGATATTAGGTCTACATTTTTTAATACTTTAGATGACATAAAGGAAGTACAATTATGCAAGTCAATTAAGACAATAGATGGCATTGAATTATATAAGTCAATTAGAATAATAGGAGATAAACAGGCACTGGCAGTTCAAAATAAAATAATTGACTTGATATAAGCGAATGAGGTGACAATAAGTGAATAAATACATAACAGATTTTAGAGTTACTGACAAGACATATAAAGTGATTAAGCATTTTTAGAGTCATTTAATAACTTGGAAATGATTAAGATACCAAAAGGAACAAAGATAATGGGCAAGTCTCCTAAGAATTTTATTGTTAAAGACGATAATAAAATGTATTTAGAGCTTTTAGATATGAGAATAGAACTTGTAGACTGGACAGGAAGGACATAGTAAATAGTATTATGAATTATATCAAAGAATTTAAAATATACTTAGAAAATTCAAGAAGCCTCAGGTATAAAATAAGTTTAATAGGTAAAGATAATAAGGAATTGAATAATATAGACTTTATAGAGGTGAGTCAAGAGCTAGCTATTAGAATTTTAAAGGCACAATTCAGTATAGAGCATATAAGATTAGGGTTATTAGATATAATTAATAGTATATATTTTGATCATTTAAAATACAAGTTAACAAATACATCATATCCATTATATAAGATAGAATATCATAATGGAAGATTTATAGTAGAATTAGGTGGATTTAAACAAGCTCATAATGAGCTTAGCGATTTTGTTACACCTGAATACGTAGATATAATTAATTTGATTACTATTCCATTTATTGTAGATGATACAGGTGAAGTGGTGGAAAAACTAAGTTCATTTAGATTAAACGATGAAGTTAGAGTAGTATCAATACTAAATTACAATAATTACAAATTATTGAATACAGAAAACATAGGTGAATTAAATGCAAATGCATTAATAAAAGTTGTTAATCAAGCATCAAGATATAATGGAGGAATTCTAGAGTTTAATAGAGTTAGACATATAGACAACTGTGGGATATATGACTTTACCAGTATATTTAAAATTTACTTTAATGACGGGTGTCAAATTAATAGTATAGGGGATAGATGGATACTAAGCTTTAAAAATTTACAGGAGATTAGGTTATGTAAATCTCTAAAATACATAGGAAATTATAATATAAACAGTATTATAACAAATATAGATGGGCAAGAGTATATAAGTATACATGGAAAGAATATAAAGTTATTGAGGTAATAATGAAATATGTTAGGTATAGCAGATTTAAAGATTAAAGAATCAGAAAGGATTGTAGAAAATTACAATTCTGCTGGATGGGTAGATTTAAAAAATAAAAAATATTATACACTAGAATTACTGATTAATGATAAGTATATTAGTGCTGATTACATAGAAGTAGATGAGTTAATTGCACTGAGACTCAATATAGGCATGATAAGCGTAAAGGATGAGTTGATTAAAATCTGTAATAAAATATATCAAGAACATGTAAGATATAGATTAACCAATTCAAGTTATCCAAATTATTACATAAATATGGATAAATATGCAATACAATTTCATATTACACTGTGTAATTACACAGAATGTCATAATACATTAGAGCATATAATAGTGTCCGATTTTGTTGAATCAGTGGGTATTGATTTTAATAAGATAGATGATTTAATGAGGAAAGTACAAGAAATTACGTTACCGGACAAAATTCAATTTGAAATACATTGGTTTCCATATAATCATAATATAAAAATAAATAATTATGAAAACATAATAAGTTTAAGCATGGCAGGTGTACATGTAATAGCTAAAAATGCTGTTAGGAATAATCAAAAAATAGTATTCAATCATATAGATAGTTTAAGATGGCCAAGTAATTTAGAGCTTAACGACAGTGATAAAATAGATATAGTATTTAATGATACATGTACAATATCTAGGTTACCTAGAGCAATAGCAAAATCTGAACATATAAGATCAGTTAGATTGTGTAAATCATTAGAAGTTATAAATACAGTCTGTATAGAAGAATATATAAAACAAGATAATAAAGGTAGGAAGTATCTTGATTATGAGGGTAATATCATTAATATAATAGAGGATTAATATGAAAGATAATTTAGAACTTAGAGAAAAGATGACTTATTCTTGGAATCCTTGGCACGGGTGCCATAAAATAAGTGAAGGATGTGAACACTGTTATTTATTTGGGATGGATAGTCAATATGGATATAATAGTGAGCATATTAAACTAAATAAATCACAATTAAACTTGCCTATACGAAAAATAAGAGCAAATAAGGGATACAAAATAAAAAGCGGTAGTATCATAAATACAGCAATGATGTCAGATTTCTTTATAGAGGATGCTGATGTATGGAGAGATAGGGCATGGGATATAATTCATCAGAGAAAAGATTGTTTATTTTACATATTAACAAAAAGAGTGGAAAACATAAAGGATAGGTTACCAGCTAATTGGTTAGATGGGTGGAATAATGTTATAATTGGGTGTACGGTTGAGAATCAGTCAAGGGCAGATGAAAGACTAGGAGAGTTTGTATTAGAAATACCCTGTAAGCATAAACATATAATAGCAGAACCATTATTAGAAGAGATAGACATAAGAAGGTATATTTGTGGTGGGGATATAGAGCAGGTAACAGCAGGTGGTGAAAGTTGTCCATGCGGAAGGTCACGTATAAGTGACGCAAGGGAATGTGATTTTGAATGGATAAGAAGTTTAGCCGATCAGTGCAAAGAATATGATGTAAACTTTCTATTTCATCAAACAGGTACAAATTTTATTAAAGATGGACAAAAAGTAATAGTAGGGTACAATAAATATGAGAGGCAACTAGCTCCTTTTTATAAGGTTGATAATATCATAGGTGATGGATATACCAAGAATACTTGGGTTAATAGAGCGATGGATATAGAGCTTGAGCTACTAGCTGAAGAGGCAAGCAAAATATATAATAGAGTTAAGCAAGAGAAATCTGAATATGAGCAATTAACATTAGATTTAACATTTTAAAGGACTTAAAATTATACAGTTATATATAGAGTTATTATAAATTAAAATTTTTAGGGGGCTGAGTATATGAAAAACAAGCAAACAATTAAATATGTACTACAGGCTTACTTGATAATGATTATCATTGCATTAGTATTAGTTGGCAGTATACAATTATGGTAGGCAATTGAAGCTAAGTATGTTGTAGAAGAGTGCTATGATAATATATTAGAAAAAGCATCAGATATGGATTTTAGAGTTATGAAAATTTAAGGATACATAATATTTGGAGGATAATAATATGAGTTATACTAATTTAGAGGTCATTAAGGGACAGGCAAAAGTATTAATTAATAGAATTAATCAAATGGAATTAGAACAAATGTCATCTATTAAAACAAAGGAATACTTAGAAAATCAAATTAATGAACTTGTAGAGAAGAATAAATCTAATAAGGAAGCTTTGGATATTGCAACACATGCAATTGAGATTCTAAGACAAGTTAGTGATGAAGCAGTTAAACAAGCATATGAATTCTTGGAGCTGAATTTAAATGCAGCTCTTGAGAAGATGTTTAGCAATACAACACGTAAGATTAGACTTAAAGAATATGTAAGGAATCATCAATATCCACAATTAGAAATAGAATTAACAGTTGGAAATGGTAAGGTACGTTCATTAAAGACAGATAGTGGACATGGATTAGCTCAGATTGTATCTCTGCTTTGTATACTAAGCTTAATTGTAATTACAGACAGTCGCAGAATATTAGTTATGGACGAGGTAATTTCAGGCTTATCGGTACATAACCGTAAGATAGTAACAGATATTTTATGGAGTTTCACAGAGATAGGATTCCAGTTTATTGTTAATGATCATGGATATATTCCTGAAGGCAGTCATGTATTTCATTTGGAAATGGTAGGTGATGTGTCACACGTTAAGCAACATTATATAGCAAAAACAGGTGTATACCTACAGGGTAATGGAGACAAAGAATATGGATATTCTAATGAAGAACATATTAAGATGGATACAGATGGTGATTATATAGAAGAGATGGATGATATTGCAGAGGTTAGTATAAATAGTCAACCTGAAATAAATATTTCAGGCAATGTAATAAGTATTTAAAATTTAGCAAGTAGTGATATAGTTAAACTAAATCATTACTTGCTAAATTTATACATAAAAAGAGCATTAAAATTGTTGATATGGTCAAAACAATTGATTAGAAAACTGTTTAATTATTTTATATATCCTAATTTTAATCATTAAGATTAAGGGAATATAAATTAATTTTTAATTTTAAATTTAAAATTAAACTGAATCCAGTATACATATATTGAAAAGGTATACATGGTAGGAATCGTATCTATTCCTTAAATTAAGGTACAAATAATCTAATAGATAGGAGAAAGCATAAGATGGCCAGATTTAGACTAGGGAAGGATAAATCCAAAGATGAATCCCAGACTCTCGACGAACAGCAGCTTATGGAAGGTGTTCCAGTAGATGAAGTCGATGAAGATGAGGAAGATGAAGAAGAACAGGTACAATCCGACCGTTACCATGACGATCTTGAAGCATCTCTTGAAAATCTGATTGATTATTTCACTCGTGTGGAAATGCAACACCTCAATCGTATGGAGCGTGGAATCATTTCTAAGGAAGCTTTTCTACATGAAGTAGTAAGTTATTTGGAAATGCAGGGAATTACAGGAGAAACACAGAAGGAATTATTAGACAGATTTAAGAGATTCTTATGGTCTTATGATATCATTGATGATCTTATTAATGATAAAGACATCTCAGATATTAAGATTTTAGCATTCGATACAATCAGAATTAAGGTATTAGGTAAGAGAAAAACATCTGATGTTCAGTTCAGAAATGCTAAAGCCTACACAAGATTCGTAGAACGTGTTGCGATTAAAAACAAGGTCAATTTGAGTGACCAAAATGCTATTCAAAACTTTGTTGATAAGCATAGTAATCCAAACTTTATTTTACGTTTCGACGTAACAACACCATTTGTTAACTCAGTTAGCACACCTTACTTACATATAAGAAAAATCCCTAAAGAAAAATACACAATTGAGGGACTTATTGAAGCAGGTATGTTAAGTAGAGAAACAGCTGACTACTTATTAGATGCAGCTGCAAATAGAGATGGTATTCTGTTTACAGGTAAGGGTGCTTCTGGTAAAACAACTCTTATGAACGTTTTAATCGATTACATTCCTCAGGATAAATCAGGATTGGTTATTCAGGAAAATGAAGAATTATTTTCAACTCATCCAGATTTAATGTTCCAGCATACAGTCCTTAATAAAGGTGAAGGTAAAATTAATTATGACCTTAAAGACCTTGCAAGAAACGGTTTATTAGCTGACTTGGATTACTTCGTAATTGGTGAAATTAAGGGTGGTGAAGCTCTTTACTTCTTAAATGCAGCATATACAGGTCATAAGTGTTGGGCATCAGTACATGGTGCAAGCTCAACAGAGGCTCTTAATAAGTTAGTTGACTATATTAAGTATGCTAGTGACTATAGTAGAGAAGATGCTTTACAGATGTTAACTCATATTAATACAGTTGTATTCCTTAACGGATTCAAAGTTACTGAAATCTCAGAAGTAACTGGATGGGATGAGGAAAAGAAAGACCTTATTTACAAACGTATACTGTAAGTACAAATGAAAGGCGGGAGCAATAAATGCAGAACATTTTAGATTTTGTTAATCACTGGACTCAGTCTCCAGCTTACATTGGACTATTTGTAGGTAGAGCAGTTGTATTTTTCCTTTTAGCATTTGCATTTTACAGTGTAATTGATTACTTACATGCTTATTCAGTTATTTCAGGAATTGCTAAAAAGGCAGTAAGTCAAACCTCAGCACAAGAAAAATTACGTATGCAAATGGCTTACCAGCATAGAAGAGATTTCGGTGCTTCTGAAAAGACTAGCTTTATTTATAAGCTTGACCTTTTGATTTTACAAAGTAACATCAAAAAATATATCAAGTGGATGAATACACAGATGTTCCTATTCATTTGTTTAGCTGGTGGTGTAGCAGCTATGCTTATAGCAGTAGTTGCTACAAATAATAGTACAATTGGAATCACAGCAATGGTTGCATTCATAATGGCTATGTATTCCGTACTGGTTATTTTTTCAAACATCAACTATAAAAAAGTAGAAAAAGGGCTTATTTCATTTGCTAACATTGCTGAAAACTTTAGTAAGTCAAGTGATGATTTAGTAACTATCTTAGATAGGGTATCATGGTATGTAGATGAACCTTTGAAATCAGCTATTAGGGACTGTGTAGCTCAGGCTAAAAACACTGGGGATACAGTTGGGGCAATCCAGCAGTTGCAGTTAAGAATAGAGCATCCACAGTTTAGACAGCTTATAAGAAACTTGGAAGTAGCTTCTAGACATGAAGCAAACTATGCTGAAATCATTGAAGATAATAGAAAAACACTTCAGGAATATATTAGATTTCAGCAGGAGAGAGAAGCTATTTATGCAAATGGTCGTGTAGAACTTTTAGGTGTTACAATTGCCAGTGTAGCAGCATTAGTAATGGTGCAGGATATGGCAGAAACAAGCATATTTGATCTGTTTACAGAAGGTATATTTGGTACAGTAATTTCAATTTACTTCATGTTAACAATTATTTACATCATTTATGTAATGTTCTTTAGCAATACTAAAGATAAATCTTCTGGAGGTGATTACTAATGGACAATGTACTAAACAGTATAAATCAAGGGTGGTCATCTTTTATAGATATGTTAACACCATATCATCAATATATAGTCTATGGAAAATACGTGTTGATGATAGTTTCATTGATTTTAATATTTTTTATGATTTATAGTATTCCTTACGAGGACATCTATACATCATTGAGAAACTCAGGAAATAAAGGTATTGATGCACTTAGAAGTAGCATGGCATCATCCAGTTTTAACTTATTTAATTATGATAAGATATCAACTTATATATTATCACATGGTGTTGTGTATATGAGTGGTGGAAAAGTGGATGCTGTAAAATACATTATGATTAAACTAGGGGTTGCAATACTTATAGCAATTGTATTTATGCAGATACATATACTAATGGCTATACCTGGTATAGTAGTAGGTTTCCTACTTCCTGATGTTTTTGTAAATGAGTCAGACAAGTCTGATAACAATAACATGGCAATGGATATCAAGAATATCTATGACAGTTTGAGAATTCAGACAAAAGCTGGTGTGTATTTAACAGAATCACTTTCAGAGTGTTACTTAATTGTTAAAAATGCTAGACTTAAAAAGGCATTACTAGAATTGACTAGTGCAATTGTAGCACAGAGTGATATTGTAATGGCTGTTGAGGAGTTTAACAGTAAATTCAATAATAGATATATTGATGAATTTTGTATTATCATGAAACAGTCACTTGAGTCTGGTAGAACAGTAAAATTACTTGATGATATCAGTGCTCAGTTAGCAGACATGCAGGCAGCTATTAACATCAAAGAAAAAGAGAAATTACAGAGAAAAATTATGTATGGACAGATTCTTTTATATGGTGGAGTTTTAGCTCTGTGTGTAGTAGCAGTAGTAAGACAGCTTACAGGCAGCTTGTCAGAATTTTAATTAGTGGTAAAGCTATAAGCTTTATAATAAATTACAATTTTAAATTTTTATGTAGGAGGACTTATCCCATGAACAAATTATTCAAAAAAGAAAACGGTGACAGTAACGTAATGACAATCCTTATCCTTGTTGTAGTAGCACTCGGTCTCTGCATCATCTTCAGAAACACAATCAAAGACATCATGGAAATGATTTCTAAGAAAGTAAAAGCTGGTGTAAACTCTCTCGCTAACGAAACAATCAACAACGGTAACGTATAAGATTTAGTTAACTAACACTGGTGGAGGCACCCTTCGGGGTGTCTCCAATTTTCAACATTCATGAATTACAAATTTACATAAGATGGAACACTGTTAGTTAGAGCAATATTCACTTATGTGGATTTGCAAATTATGAAGAAAAGGTGGGAGTAAACATGTTGAAAATGTTGAGGACTAAAAAAGAAAATGGAACAATCGACCATTTACTTCCAGGATTCATACTTGTACTTGTATCATTCATTATATTCTTAGTGTATATAGACACAGCAGCAGTAGTAACACTAAGAGATAATGCTGATGTAATTGCAAGACAATACATGTTAAGAATGGAATCCAATGGTTGGTTGGATGAGTCAAGTACAGAAAATCTTGTAACAAGACTAGAGGACTTATCAACAAATGGTATTACAGTCGATAATGTTAAAGTTGCAGGTTCAGTAGCAGTATTTGATTCAAACTATGTAACATCTGGTGTAACAGGTCCTGTTGGATATGCAAACACAGTTACATTAGATATTAAAGCTGACATAATTAACTCTAAGACGGGTAGGTCAGCTTGGGGAATTCCAGTTTCTGCTTCTAATTACAGCCTTCACATAAGAAAACAGTCTACAGCTAAGTATTAAGGTGGTGGTAGGCATGAGAAAAATTCTTAGGAAAGTTTTTAGAAAAGAAAAGGGACAATTTTTTGAAATAGTACTATCTTTAATGATGATAGTAATTCTGATTATTCTATTCCTATTTTCATTTAGGACAAGAATGATTAGAACAACAGCTCATAACGCTCAGACAAGCTTAGTATCTTCATTACTTGCTGGTGCAATAATAGATACAGAGATTTACGGTATGAGTCATAACTCAGTTATTACAGATTACGATGAGTCAAAGGACGCCTTCATTTCAGCACTTGAGACAAACTTATCAATAGGAAGTGATGGTATTCCAGCTTCAGCAGGGTCAGTAATAATAAGTGGTGTAACAGTTCATGAATATAGCGTTTGGTCATTGTATGACAGAAACAAAAACGGAGTTTATGATGGAGTTGAGTACTGGAGTTATAAAAACGATACAGAACCATCAATGCCAACAGACTCTATAAAAGAAACAACATTATATAATGACTCAGCTACATTGGAACATAAGTACTATGATTTGTTAACTGCACAGTTAGGTTTAAGTCAGACAGGTAATGCAGCAGTAACTGAACTACTTAAAAATCCTGCTTTAATGTCTGAAGACCAATGGATAGCATATAGAAAGTTTATGGGTAAATATAAAGATCCATTAACTGGTAAATTATCAACTGAAAACTGGAACCTTACACCATCAAGCTATACAGCTTCTAAAGAATGGTCAAAAGTATCTGGTTCAGATAATATGGTAAAAGACGCTATCAAGGGTACATTGAAAACACCTAATGATGTAAAAGTTAAATATTCAACTATCTATGGTGACATAGGATTTTGGATAGGTGGCGTTGGTTGGGATGATGGCTACAATATATTTAATACAGCATCAATGAATAAAGATAGATATTATATTCATGTAACAAAAGCTGTTGATATTGTAAGTACAGAAGAACTTGACTTCACAAAATAAAAATTAGGACATGGTATCGATGGCTCTTTATTTGCAGCCTCAACCCTCCTCAATTGGATTAACGAATTTAAAAGAAACGGCATTCAACTGCAAACAAATTTTCAGACCGCGCTAATCCAAAATCTTCCTCC
>JAGALE010000458.1 GCA_017625335.1 Lachnospiraceae bacterium | reverse complement strand
CATGGGACTTGCAGGCATAATTTAAGGAGGAATCAAGATGGATGTAATGTCAATTGTAATTGCAGCAGTTGTAATTGGTGCAGTTGGTATTCTTGCAGCTGTTCTCCTTGGAATAGCCAGCGAGAAGTTTAAAGTAGAAGTAGACCTCAAGGAGGAGGCTGTTAGAGAGGTACTTCCTGGTAATAACTGTGGTGGCTGTGGATATCCGGGCTGTGATGGTCTTGCAGCAGCTATCGCTAAGGGTGAGGCAAGTGTAAATGCCTGTCCTGTAGGTGGCGAGGAGGTTGCAAGCAAGATTGCAACCATCGTAGGTGGAGAGGTTTCAAGTGTAAAGCAGGTGGCATATGTAAAGTGTGCCGGTAACTGTGAGAAGGCAAAGGATGCTTACGAATATGTAGGACCACAGGATTGTAAGATCGCTTCTAATACCCCTGGAGCAGGACCAAAGGCGTGCTCATACGGATGTTTGGGCTATGGCTCTTGTGTTAAGGCTTGTCAGTTTGGTGCTATAAGCATTGTAGATGGAATCGCAGTAGTAGATATGGACAAATGTAAGTCCTGTGGCATGTGTGTAGCAGCCTGCCCTAGAAATATTATTGAGATGGTTCCATATGATGCAGGTGCTAAAGTTCAGTGTAATTCTAAGGATTTTGGTAAGGACGTTAAGGCTGCTTGTTCAGTAGGCTGTATAGGCTGTGGAATCTGTGCTAAGAATTGTCCAGAGGGTGCAATAAGCGTTGAAGGATTCTTGGCTAAGGTGGATTATTCAAAATGTACAGGCTGTGGAACATGTAAGGAAAAATGTCCTGTAAAGGTGATTGAGTAGCTGATTAGGTTATTGATAAAATAACTTAGTAGGTGAAGAAAAATGTAACTAATTTAGAGGCGTATTAATAAACAGATTGACTATCATTTGAATGGGAGAGTAAATGATGAGAGAATATGTGATAATAGCGGATTCAACCAATGATATGCCGCCAGAGTTTGCAGAAGAAAACAATGTAGATATAGTGAAAATTATCTATCAGTTAGATGATGAGGTGTATGGTATTGACAGACAACTTTCAATGAAGGAATTCTATGATGGAATGAGAGCCGGCAAAATGACTAAGACAGCAGCACCTAATATTTATCAGATAAAAGAGCATTTTGAGAAATGGGCTAAGGAAGGCAAGGATATATTATTTATGTGTCTTTCCTCAGGAATAAGCAGTACCGTAAATAATGCATTTATCGCAAGAGATGAGGTTGCTGAGGAATATCCGGATGTGGATATCTGTGTAATGGATTCAATATGCTGTGCAGGTGGTCAGGGAATGCTTTTGTATCATGCAGTTAATAATAAGAAAAATGGTATGTCAGCCCGTGAGAATATGGAAAGCCTGGAGGTAATTAAGCACCATATAATTCAGAAGTTTACTGTAGATGATTTGATCTATCTTCAAAGAGGTGGAAGAATATCTAAGGCGGCAGCTGCCATAGGAACAGTTATTAATCTTAAGCCTCTTCTTCATGTAGATGCAGAAGGTAAGCTTGGTGCTGAGCAAAAGATTAGAGGCAGAAAAAAAGCCTTAAATCAGTTGATTGAGAATATGGGACCAGCCATGGGAAGCTATATTGACAAGCAGGAGATGATACTTGTGTGTCATGGTGACTGTGATGAGGATGTAGATTACTGCATCAAGCTTATAGAAGAAAAATATAAGCCTAAGGAGATAATTAAAAGCTACATGTCACCAACAATTGGTGCTCATACAGGACCTGGTGGTTTGGCAATCTTCTTTATGGGTGACGTAAGATAAGCTACTTGAATATATTGGTTAATAAAAGTATAAGGTAGTCATATGCGGTTTTTGGAGTTAAGGGAAAAGGAAGTTATAAACTGTAAGGATTGCAAAAGACTAGGCTGTGTGGCTGATATTGAGTTTGACCCATGTACGGGTAGAATAGTGGCTATAGTTGTTCCAAGTCCGGGGAAGTTTTTCTCCTGCTTTGGAGCAAGCACAGAGTATTATATACATTTCAGAAATATCGTAAGAATTGGTCCGGATATAGTTTTGGTTGACATCGATGACTGCGATATTAGAAAAGTAGATGACAGAAGATGTAACGACAGAAGATATAATGAAAAAAGATGTAATGAAAAAAGATGTTAAGATGAAATAGGTTGCGACTAAGGTTGTAACCATAAAAGATGCTAATTAGAAGGAGAGAAATATATGAAGTGTCCATTTTGCGGTGATGATAACACTAGAGTAATTGATTCAAGACCAGCTGATGATAATGAAGCAATTAGAAGAAGACGTCAGTGTGATGAGTGTGGTAAGAGATTTACAACCTATGAGAAGGTTGAGACAATTCCACTTATCGTAATCAAGAAGGATAAGAACAGAGAAACCTATGACAGAGCTAAAATTGAGTCAGGTGTGGTACGTTCCTGTCACAAGCGTCCAGTGTCAGTAAATCAGATAGAGGATTGTATCGATAATATCGAGAATAAGATTTTCACACTTGAGGTTAAGGAAATTGAAAGTAAGAAAATCGGTGAAATTGTTATGGATGAGATAAAGAATCTGGATCAGGTTGCTTATGTAAGATTTGCGTCTGTATATAGAGAGTTTAAGGATGCAAATACATTTATGGATGAGCTTAAGGAATTACTTGGTAATAAGTAGGAGAGTTTTATGTTAGAAAGCTATATTAATCTTGTAAAGGGTGGCGAGGGAGAAATTGTAGAGAAAAAATCCCGTTTTATTGGTCAGATAGAGGTTGTTAAAACTGAGGAGGAGGCCTACGCCTTTATAGAGAAGATTAAGAAAAAGCATTACGATGCCAGACATAACTGCTTTGCATTTTCGGTGGGAGAGGATATGCCACTTCAGAGATTTTCTGATGACGGAGAACCACAGGGAACAGCAGGAAAGCCTATGCTAGAGGTTATAAATGGCAGCGGAATTCATAATATCTGCATAGTAGTGACCAGGTATTTTGGTGGTACATTGCTTGGTACAGGTGGGTTGGTCAGGGCATACACTGATGCTAGTAAGGCTGCTTTAGAAAACTGTGAAACCAAGCTTATGCAGAGACTTATTCCGGTGGATATATCTACTAATTACACCGATATGGGTAAGATTCAGTATATTCTTAACACCGCAGGGGTAAATATTGTGGACACTATATTTACAGACGAGGTTTTGATAAAAGTAGAGCTCCCGTACGATACCCACAGTAAAATCCTAAGCGATATTACTGAGGCCACAGGAGCTAGAGCAAAGCTTGTTACCTACGACGAAATCTTCGGTTAACAATTTAGTTATTATATAATAGTTTTAATAAATACTGCAATAAGGGCAGTTAACATTATGAGAGGAAGCACCTTTTCCAAAAGGGTGCTTTTTCTTATTATCAGGCTTAGGATGATTGATATAATAAGGCTTGCCACTGCTACGGCAAGTGCAAATAAAATATGCTCTCCCAAGCCAAAGGTTACTGTTAGACTAACCATACCTACTAGTAAAACAGGAATTATGGAAGTGATGATAGATAAAAATTTTATCTGAAATAATTCCTTGCTATCAAGTGCCACATACATTTTTCTCTCCTTGTCGTGAAGAAAGAGAAGAAGACCTAAAAGCCCTGCAAACAAGAGAAGTATACTTATGGTCTCTGTAATAGGCAAATCAATGTGGTATACCATGCTTTGAAAGGTGAATTCCCCCTCAGTAGAATCTGCTATGGTAAAGACATCCTCGCTATTACGGTATCGCTCAAGACCATCTGCAAGCTCCTTATTCCATCTGTGGTTGTTAACTGCGTGAAGGAGAGTATCCTCGGCACATACATTAAGCAGTGAACTGAATACAGTTTCATTAATAACACTGTGAAATGTAGATGAAGGAGTGATGTAAAGCTTAATAGGATCATTCCATGCAGTTCCACTTGCATAGGCTAAGAAAAATCCTTCGGGTATAACATAGCCACATTCTGCGTACCCGGACTTAACATCTGTTAGTAGCTGTTCCTTGTCTGATACATTGTAGAAGTTGTATATAGAATTTCTCTCTGAAAGGTGAGCAAGCAAATCCTCGTAATAACCAGAGCTGTCTTCGTTATAAAGCGCCACCTTTATATCTGCACTTTGGCTTTTCTCAGGGAGTATCTTGTAGACTCCTGTAAGCACAACAATTAAAAGAAGGATAGATATATATATCCTTCTGCTTAATATTCTCTTTGTAAGTGCAATAAATCTGTTAAATGTTTTCATAGTTACTCCTATTAATTATAAACCCTGGATTATAATCCGAATAATGCTGTGGCCAGGTTAGCTATAATGTATTTTCCCGGCATAAAACCAGATATCTGCTGTACAATACTTGGAAGCATAGCGTTAGGAAGAATTCCACCACCTACATAGGCGATGCATATACCTAGGATTAGCATAGTCATATTTGCAGTGAATAAGCTGCCTGTGAGATTGGCCACCAAGGATATTATAAGACCTATAGCCATTAGGGACGGTATGGCTGTTACAAGCCCCAATGGGTTGAAGGAATTTGTTATTATGCTGATTCCAACAAAGCACAGAAGATAGCTTATATAAAGTGCTACTAAAGAACTAATCCATCCACTTAAAATCATATGGAATTTGCCAATTCCCATAGTTGAAAACTTTGTCTGCATAGCCTTGTTGTAACCTTGAAGATGTGGCATAAGCACAAAGCTCATGAATATAAGACTAAGCATAACTGCTGAAGCAAGATAGTGCTGAAGCAAGTTAGCTTTTCCCTGATTAGAACCGTCTATAATGTCGAAGAAGGAATCCTTGTTTAATGCTCTGTCAAGGTAAGTAAGGTTGACAGTAGTTCTTATCTGATTGCGTTCTTCCTTGGTTAAGTCATGGGCGTAGGCTGCATCGATGGTGCTATATACAGCTGATTGAGCAAGTCCTAGGTACATAGCGTAGGATATAAACATTTCATTAGCTATATATGAGCTGACAGAGCTATTGTCCCATACAACAATCTCAAGTGGTGTATTAGTTCCGTTCATAATGCTAGAGATGAACTTTTCAGGTACTATAACCAGGTAGAGTATCTCTTCCTTTTCTAGTAATTCGTATCCCTCTTCAGGAGAGCTAACCTGAATTAGGTTGGCAGTACTTTTCATGCTTTCCATCTCTTGTAGCATAGTAATACCCATATTATTCATTTCTTCTTTGCCATCCTCCGGAAGGTAATAGCCTATTCCAATAATTTCCTTGGTTCCCTGCTTATATACATTTTTAGCTATAACACTGCCTGCAAAGCCACATATACCTGATATAATCAGGGCTGCAATGAGAATAGACACTATGTAATTTTTGAGTCTCTTTAGGTCGGCAGTTATAAGACGACCTAGAAATTTTAATTTGTTCATACTATTACTTATTGTTCACTTATTATTATGAATTATGATTTATATTATTTCTTGTTGTTTTCAGAGAAATATTTATTCGACTGATTCTTTATTAGCTACGTAGCATATCGATATAGCTTATTCCCTGAGCTGCAAGTGTATTGGTATCGGTAAGCTTACCATCTTTGAGAAGATAAACCTTGTTGCAGAAGTTAAATATTTCCTCTTCGTGGGAGGCAATTATAATACTTCCGCCACCTCCTAAAAATGCTCCCATATACCTTAATATATCCTGCTTTGCGATTAGGTCTAAGGCTGCAAATGGTTCGTCCATAAGCAGTATCTGAGGACAATTAATAAGGACAGATGCAAGGCTTACTCTTTTTTTCATACCACCCGACATGGACTTAACGGGAGTATCCAGGAAGTTTGATATACCTAGCTCGCTAAGTGGTGGGATAGAAAGCGCCATAGCTATCTGGGAACGATTAAGATCGGTCCACATTCTAATATTGTCTACGGGCTTTAGTTCATCGAATAAAGGGTTTTCCTGAGGAACATAGCCAAGCTTTGTGTCGCTGCCCGTCTTGTGAAGCTTAGCTATGCAATTAAGCAGAGTGGACTTTCCAGAACCATTGGTACCTAAAATTCCTACAGCCTCACCAGGTGCAACCTCTATAGAAATGTCCTTTAATATTTCCTTGTCACCGTAGCTTTTTGATATATGTTCAAGCTTATACATGTGCATTCATCTCCATAATTATTAATATAAAACTATGTAATAAGATAACATTTTTTAGTGTAAAGCACAAGGACAAGAAAATGTTAGCTTAGGTCAATTATGTGTATAGATAATGTAAGAAAAAATGTATTGTAAATTCTGTCTAAAAATAATGAAAAACATAGACTTTAATTAAATAATTTGTTATAATTTGTAAGAATATAACTTTACGCCAAAGGAGAGTCTATATATGAATGGAGCAAGATTAGCTAAGAAGAATGCATTGGCTGTTAAGGTAATGGTTGCTGTTGCCGTAGCCAAGATTATATCTATGATTATAAATGTTAAGAATCAAGAGTGCTTTGCCCTTTTATTGGTTCTTTTTATATTGTTTGTAGCCGGTAATATTGTATTTAATTTTAAGGATGATAGAAGTGAGCTTACAAAGTTTTTGGCTATAACCGTATTCGCACTTCTTGGTTCAATAAGTGTTATTATAACTAAAGAACTGATAGATGCTTTGCCACTTTTGGTATGTATGGGCATGTGTATACTTTACATGGATGATTTTCATACTAAGGTAACCTGTGGTATTTCTTTGGTTGGTATGCTGGTGAGTATGATTATCAATATAGCTAGTCATGGCTTCGGAGCATCAGCACTTTGGATAGAGTTCTTCTTACTTGGCGTAGTATTTACATTAGGACTTATATTTGCAACAAGCATTACACTTAGAGAGCAGGAAACTGATAAGCAGGAGATTCAGTACCATGTTATGTATCAGGAGGAAATCACTGGTAACATGGTTAAGGTAGTTGATAGCGGTAACGCTCATATCGAGCAGCTTCAGTCTATGCTTGATAACTTCCAGTCAGCTACATCAGAGGTTACAAAGTCAGTAGATGCCATATCCTTTGGTGTAACAGAGTCAGCTGAAAATATGGAGAATTCAACCTCTATGACACAGCAGATTCAGGATATTATAGATAATCTTATTGATGTTAAGGATAACACAGTTGAGTCAACTGACAAGGCGGTAGAAGCAGTTGAGACCGGTATGGAGATTATCAGTGGTCTTAAGGAAAAGTCAGAGGATATCAATGTTGCTAACGAGAATGTTACAAGAGTATCAGAGGAGCTTTGTGAGAAGATTGCTTCTGCAGAGGAGATTACTCGTATCATATATAATATTTCCACACAGACAAACCTTCTTGCGTTGAATGCTTCTATAGAGGCAGCAAGAGCAGGTGAGGCAGGTAGAGGCTTTGCTGTTGTAGCTAACGAGATTCGTAAGCTGGCAGACGATACAAGAAGTTCAATTGACAGTATTACAGAGCTTCTTAAGGGAGTTACAGACCTTGCTAATCACACCTCAGAGCTTGTGGGTAAGAGTGTACAGGCCGTTGAGGAGCAGTCAAAGTATATTGATGCTGCAGATACATCCTTCCAGAGTATATCAGAGATGGTTAATGCTTTGGATGGTAATATGAAGCAGCTTGATAAGCTTAGTGGAACACTTGATGCATCTAATAATTCTATTATAGATGGCCTTGCTAACCAGCAGGCAGCCAGCGAGGAAATCGCAGCAAATGCACAGTCATCTGCAGATCTTTGCCAGACAAATCTTGAAGAGCTTACTAACGTTATTAATGAGCTTGATCAGATTGCAAAGATTATAGGAAGTCTTAAGAATGGTAACTTAGATGAGATTAATGAGATGCTTGAAGCAACCAGACTTGAGACTGAGGATGAAAATGCTGACGACACAGATTACTCAGAGTATTTCTCAGATGAGGATGAGGAAGAAGGTGCTTATGATGAAGCAGCTGCAGCAATCTTAGAGGAATCAGAAGATGAATCAGATGCTGAAGAGGCTGAGGAGTATGAAGAATCAGAGGCAGCTGAGGAAGACATGTATACTGAGGAATCTGTAGAGGAATATACAGAAGGTACGGAAGACGAGTATGTAGAGGACGCATACGAAGAGGAGTATTCAGAGGACACAGAGGAAGAGTACACTGAGGAAGCTGAAGAGGAATATGAGGAAGCTACAGAAGAATATGTAGAGGACGCATACGAAGAGGAGTATTCAGAGGACACAGAGGAAGAGTACACTGAGGAAGCTGAAGAGGAATTTGAAGAAGCTGCAGATGAGGAAGCATCATGGGATGATGAAGAAGCAGAAGATGAGTATGATGAAGCTACAGAAGACGATTCTTCATGGGAAGACGAAGAAGTAGAGGACGCATACGAAGAGGAGTATTCAGAGGATACAGAGGAAGAGTATACTGAAGAAACTGATGAAGAGTAGATAATATACGAATGATTATAAAGAGGACGAGGGAATAATTAATCCCTCGTCCTTGTATTATATAGTAACTAT
>JAGALE010000457.1 GCA_017625335.1 Lachnospiraceae bacterium | reverse complement strand
ATCATTCTACAAGATTGTTAACAACCTTGGACCACACGGACTTCCACTTGCTATGAGAGCTGACTGGAACGATTGTATCAACCTTTCATGCTTCTCAGATACACCAGGTGAGAGCTTCCAGACTTACACTAATCCTAAGTTTGCTGCTGAGGGTGGTTACTCAAAGGTTGCTGAGTCAGTATTCGTTGCTGCACTCTTTACTTATGCAGGTCCTAACTACGTAGCAATTCTTAAGCACCTTGGTAAAGATGACGAGGCTGCTGCAGCTCAGGCTGAGATTGATAGGATGAAAGCTAACATGATGGAGTCAGCATGGGATGGAGATTGGTTCCTCCGTGCATACGATGCTTACGGCGAGAAGATGGGTTCTAAGGAATGTGAAGAAGGTAAAATCTTCATCGAGCCACAGGGCTTCGCAATCATGTCAGACCTCGACCCAGAAGTTACTAAGAAGACTCTTGCTTCTATCGATGAGCGCCTTAATACAGAGCACGGTCTTGTACTTAATAACCCAGCATTCACTAAGTACTACATCCAGTATGGTGAGATCTCAACTTACCCAGGTGGATACAAGGAGAATGCAGGTATCTTCACTCATAACAATGCATGGATTATCTGTGCAGCTGCTTACGCAGGCGAGGGTGATCAGGCATTTAAGTACTACTCAGAGATTGCTCCAGCATTCACTGAAGAGCATTCAGAGCTTCACAAAACTGAGCCATATGTATATGGACAGATGATTGGTGGTAAGGATGCAGGTTCTGATGTAGGACAGACAGGAAAGAACTTTGGACAGGGTAAGAACTCATGGCTTACAGGTACTGCTGCATGGAACATGGTAGCAATTTCTCAGTACATTTTAGGTGTACAGCCAGACTTCGATGGTCTTAAGATTGATCCTTCAATCCCTTCAGCTTGGGATGGTCTTACTGCTTCACGTCAGTTCCGTGGCGCAACTTATGACATTAAGGTTTCTAATCCAGATCACGTATGCAAGGGTGTTAAGAGCATGACTGTAGACGGCAAGGCTGTAGACGGCAATGTTATCCCAGCATTCGGAGATGGTGCAACTCATACAGTAGAGGTAGTAATGGGTTAATTCTCATTCTTCCTTCCTAAAAGGGGCAGGTGCTTATGCACCTGCCCCTTTTTGCTGCCCACAAATCACATTATGGGAAGTTGAAAAGCTAACTAGCTTATGCTTGTGCTTTGTTTGGTCTAACCTTCCGGCTTAAGCCCTGAGAGGTATTATGCTACACGCGTCGTCGCAATGTTTTTCTAAATGTCCGAGGAAGGTTTTACACAGCTTCCGCCACCGCCTCAGAGTCGCCATCCGTGGCTCCGCTGAGGCTTGGTTTGACGTCCTGTCAAACCATGGCTGTGATACATAATCGGACATAAGAAAAACAATCGCTTCTTTGCTATCGTAGCTATAATACCTCTCAGAACTTAGGCCTTACATATCGAAGTCCCAGCACAAGCATAAACGTCAGCTTTTCAATGCCTTCGGCAAAGTACAATTATCGCCGAAGGCGATAGCAAAAGTTTTCCCTGTCATGCAACGATTTGGATGTGCTAATATAAAAAAAATAAGGTCTAGGAGATAAGATGGCTTGATAACGATAGCGTAGGAGTGATAGATTTTTAATATTCGGTAGACTACTAGAGGGCACGCTGGCATGGATGCCAGCGTAGCTTTCACGTACATGGACGTACGATTGAAAGCGGCCCTCGTACGTTCTAGATAACTTTCTCCGAATATTCAAAAAATCATCACGACGAAGCGTGTTATAAAGTCCTCTTATCTCCTAGACCGGAGCTTAAGAATGCTTGCACATTCAAATCGTTGTATGGCAGGTGTGAAAACTTTTGCTCTAACTTCCCATAATGTGATTTATGGATAGTAGAATATAAAAAAGGAACCGTGGTTAACGGTTCCCTTTTTATATTCTACTATGTAGTATGGGATTAGTCCTCAATACCTAAGTTCTTAAGGTAGTTCATAACATCCTCTACTGTTGCGATTGAATTTAAATCATCAGATGGAATCTCGATGCTGTACTCTTCCTCGATAGCCATAATGATCTCATAGAGGTCAAGTGAATCTGCTGATAAATCATCCTTGAATGATGTAGCTGGCTCGATATCTGCTGCATCAACATTTAACTGATCTGCAATGATTTCTTTCAATTTTTCTAACATAGTCGTATCTCCTTTTGTTTCTTTTTATTATATTGTTCAATATACAATAGGTGCTAATAGATGTCAAGTTTATATGTGTATTTTTTGCGACAAAAAATGCAGAATTTTTTACTTATTTTACTATTATTGTGAACATATTGCATAATTTTTCGCTGTGGTTTACTGTAATAACTTGTCGAATTCATCCAATGGCATAGGTTTAGCAAAATAATAACCCTGAGCCACATCACAACGGGAATTCTTAAGGAAGTCCACATGCTCCTTAGTTTCAACTCCCTCAGCCACAACCTGAAGATTAAGATCCTTTGCCATATCAATGGTGTGATTAACTACAATCTTACCTTTTTCTGAAGCAATCTCACTGTCAAGGAAGTCCTTATCCATCTTGATGGTATCAACAGTTATGTTTCTTATCATGTTAAGGGATGAAAAGCCTGCGCCAAAGTCATCTACCTCAAGCTTGAAACCCATTCTCTGAAGACCTGACATTACTCGATTTAGCTCTTCAGGATTATCTAGGAATAAGGATTCGGTAAGCTCCAATGTAAGCAAGGATGAACTAATATTATATTTATTAATCAGCCTAGTGAATACTGATTCCAAGTCATTGTACTTGATATGATATCTGGAAATATTTACAGACAAAGGTATAGGCTCAATACCTGAGTCTATCCAACGTCTCAATGTACTGCATGCCTGTTCCCACATATATTCATCAAGCCTTAAGATAAATCCATTCTTTTCAAAAAGGGGAATGAAATCCAATGGAGGTATCATTCCTTTAGTCGGATGCATCCATCTACAAAGCGCTTCTGCTCCCACCATCTTGCTATCTGAAAGTCTAAATTTAGGCTGAAGATACATTTTAAAATCGCCTCTTTCAAGACTTTCCTGCATATCCTTTTCGATCTCGTTAGCCTTAAGCATATCTGAACGATACTGCTCATCATAAAATGCACAGAACTTAAGAACATCTCCCTTAATGGTTTTAACTGCCATCATAGCTCTGTCACACATAAGGTTAACAGGAACCTGTCTGTCATTAACTAGATATATTCCAAATGATGTATTGATATCAAAATCAAATTCATTCTGATTAATCTTCTTACGTAGCTTTTCTATCTGCTTGATTATCTCACCCTTATTATTATAGCTGATAATATATGCAAATAAGTCTGAATGCATTCTTCCATAGTTATCATCTAAGCCAAAGCTATCCTTTAACACCCTTGCTATATGCATTAAGACATCATCACCCTTTGACATACCATGTATATCATTAATACTCTTAAATCTGTCTATATCAAATAATATTACTGCGTAATCACCATTACCCTCTAATAGTATGGATTCAGCGTTCTTATAAAACTTGCTTCTGTTAGGAATATGAGTAAGACTATCACTGTCTCTTCTATCCTGATCCATATCCTTTAGATACTTCCATTTGGCATCGGAGGTTATATTCTCCTCTCCAAGCTCAACTAGTTTAGCAAATACAGCATCTCTTCCATCAAACCATGATATATCAGAGAACATCCATCTAACATTCTTGCCTAAAAGCTCCATATAACAGTCATATATGGCAACATTACCTGTCATATTAGGAAGAACACAATTATCACATGGTTTATCCTTAGAGCATATTACCTCATAACACAGCTTGCCAAGCTTGTCTCCCAATAGCTCTATAGATTTTCTATTTTGATACAAAATCTCATGAGTATCCTTATCTATAATAATACATGGGAGCAATCCAACATTAAGTAATGAGTCTATAACTCTCATACCGGATTCTTTATTCAGTTCTTCCTTAATTTCAACAAATCTCATAGGTTGTCTCCTTAAGGTCACTGATAAAAGCTGACCAAATCATTAGTTAACAGGTATCTAAATAATACATCTTTGGTACTGATTATAGGCATTTCCTATAATAATACAACGTAAGCCCTTACATTATAAGAATAATACACTTTGGATAATTATGTCAATCATAATTGTTAAATTATTTAATTTATTGAACTATTTCATAGGCAATTTTTACATTATATAATCCATATTCTAACTGATTTGTTCCTTTATAGCTATTCTAAGAAGATTGGTTTGTATATTTCCTAACCTTGTTTCTTGATATGTACACAAAATGGAGTAAAGATTTTATAAATTAAATGTAAGTTTAAAAATAATTATTGACTTAATATAATATATAAGTTAGACTAATAATAGTAACCATTATCATTATTAAGGAGGTGATTACAATGAGCGCACCTGTAAAATATAGCAGTCAACGAGAAGCTATTCTTCGTTTTCTAAAATCAAGAAAGGATCATCCTACTGCAGACGTTGTATTTCATCATATTAGGAAGGATATCCCTAACATCAGTTTAGCTACAGTATATCGTAATCTTAATCAGCTAGCTGCAGCAGGTATTATTTTAAGACTTACTACTGATGGAAAAACAGATCACTTTGATGCCTGTGTTGAGCCACATTATCATTTTTGCTGTAGAGGCTGCAACGGAGTTATGGATATAGATATGGAACCATTTCCTGAGCTCACTAAGAAAGCTGAGGAGGTTTCTAATTATAAGATTGAACAGGCTACCATCCTTTTCTCCGGATTGTGCGATTGCTGCAAGGATAAGCTTTAATACTCACATGGCATGCTCAACATACTCAGCGATGTACATTCGTCAAATGGATCATCATGCAGGCATACATCCACTTGACTCATTATTAACACAAAATGCGTAACCTATTGCAGCTGCTTTAGATTACGCATTTTTGTATTATTGAAATCCATTCAATATATTTTTTCAAAGCTTTTTATATTTGAATAATTCTACTTTACAAAGTATTTATATTTTTTAACATATAGTATTCAGCATGCTACTGAATAAAAAGAATTGGATTTACCGGCTCTCCATCCTTCTTCATATCAAAATAAAGATGAGTTCCTTCTTCTGTATAATAAGCAGTTACTGGTGCTATCTCTCCTATTACCTGTCCTAAAACAACCTCTTCTCCTTCAGATACTGTTACATTCATAAGCTGTCCGTAGCTGGTAGTGTATCCATTTCCCATATTAACTGTTACTACTGTTCCATGCTCCTTATCCTCTGTAATGCTTTCTACCACACCATCATAGGCTGAGACAACATTTGCCCCCTCTGTTCCTGAGATAAGGATTCCCGGATTACATTTATAGGTCTTAAGAGTTGCGTAATACACTGTTGTATCCATGCTATAAGGAAGGATAATATCTCCATTTAATGGCCAAGCAAGACTCTGCTCTCCATCATAGCAATAAGCTGCTATAAGCTCGTCCATAGTCGTTGCGTAATCTGACGCTACAGGTGCAGTCTCCTCCACCTCTGCTGGAAGTAACTCAACACCACTATCTGTTAAGGTAGCTACTACAGCTGACTGTCCATCATTACTGTCTACAACTGCATTTGTCTCATCATCATTAAGAGCTGTCTGTTCGTCAGCTGCATTTTCGTCTTCATAGGTACTATTTTTAAGCTCGTTTACTTCATCTCCTGTTAATACACCATCTGACTCAACCGGTGCAATATCTGCGCCTAGGTTGTCTCCCCCTTCAGCAACCTCATCTGACTCCAACACAGGCTGATTCAAATCAATTGCCTGCTCCTTCTTTAAGCCCTGTCTGTTATCTGAATAGTTATACGCCAAAAGTAATCCTGAAAAGCACAGAATGCCTGTTCCGAATGCAATATAAAATGCTTTTGATCTAAAAAATTCTTTGAATTTATTCATATTTGCCTCCTACAATTTTGCTTTACTTGTAGTATGAACATATATGGAATAAATATTCAATTTTGTAAGTTTTTTTCCCAAGTTTTTATTCTACATATTTTTCGTATTTTATTTTCAACATTTCCTATACTATTTTCAACATGTAATATGATATTTTCATCTATAATATTGTTTTCAACATTTCCTATATTATTTTCAACATTTAAATCTTACTGTATCACTTCTCCTGTGGTGTTAATCACTGCCTCTTCAAAGCATTTTTTTATACCTTGGTAATTCTCCATGCCGTATTTGTTCATATATTTTTCCTCATCAAAGTATTCAAAGGAAAGGGACTCTGCATCCACCACTGTACTATCTCCCATTGCAAAATATATCTTAGTTCGTACCGCTACAGCCTGAGCCTCTATGTATTCTCTAGTGGCTCCATAATCCACAACCCCGGGAAGCACACCTACTATATACTGTTCCACGTCCATAAGCACATTTTCCCCATTGGCAGCAAAAAGCACATCTCGTCCTGAATCAATCATTTCTACGGTTATAGACCTATGCCGACCATTCATAAATAGGGTCAGCAGACAAGGAATTACTATAATTAATATTACTCCTGCCAGGCATATGGTTATCTTTTCTCTCATGAAGTCTTCCCCTAGGTTTTTATTATCTACATATAAAATATGCACCAGCCAGGTATTCTATACCCTAACTGGTGCAATATATTTACAGAAAGCCTTCTCGGCTTAATACCTCTAGAGACTTTACTTTATTCTCGTGAGATGAGGTCTCAATTAAAACTGTTGCCTGGCTCATATAGGTATGGTACGCATCATAGAAAACATTTCTATCTATCTGGCCATCACCCCAGGCTAGGTGCAAATCACTAACCAAATCATTGTCATTAATATGAATATGCTTAATGTATCTGCCGAGAGTACGAGCCCAAATATTTGGAGCCACCTTGGATAGTGCTGCGTGGGCATAGTCAAGGCAAATTCCAAAATTATCATAGCTACTAAGCTCCTTTGCCATTTCCTCCATAATGTCCGGTGTGGTATCAAACATATTCTCTAAGTATATGTTCACGTCAGGATTATCTCTAAGCAACTTCCCCCATATATCAATATTTTGCTTAATAAAGCTATCCACATACGACTCTGAATTAAGAAATGGGTTGTAGTTTGTATGGAACACCACTCCCTTAACTCCAAGCTTTCTTCCCACCTGAATACTCTGATTGATACGTAGCATAGATATCTCTCTTATTCGCTCATCTATGCTAAATGGAATTACATCAAAAAATGCTCCGTGCAGGGTTGCATAATCCGGCAATCCTTGAGCTTTATATTTTTCACATATGCTGTTTTGTTTTTCTTCGTCATCCAACACATTTGGTGCAAAAAAATCATTATACTCAAATCCAAGATTATATTGCCTTGCAAGCTTTAATGTTTCTTCTATATTATTAACGTCCGGAATAATCAATAACTGCTTCATAGGATTCCTCCTTATTTTTTCTTATGCTAATAATATCATTATTTTCAAACCTAAACAATAAGTATCCTATTAATTATTTATATGTCCACAGATAAGAAACAATAAAGGACCTGATATCTAAGGTTTCTCATAGATATCAGGTCCTTTGTATTATATATAAGTTATATTTTAGAGCTTAACCTCTACCTTCTCAAGCTTCCAGATTTCCTGAGCGTACTGCTCGATAGTTCTGTCAGATGAGAACTTACCAGCGCAAGCTGTGTTAAGCATAGCCATCTGTGCCCATGCAGTCTTATCCTTATAAGCCTCATTTACTCTCTTCTGAGCATCTGCATATGAATCGAAATCCTTAAGAGTAAAGTAAACATCCTGCTTAACAAGTGTATCGTAAAGTGGTCTGAATAACTCCTTATCCTCTGAGTAAGTACCATCAACTAACTGATCAAGTACCTTCTTAACCTTTGGATTTGAGTTGTATACGTCCATAGGGTAGTAACCACCCTCACGCTCGTACTTCATAACCTCTTCTGCTGAAAGACCGAAGATAAATGCGTTATCAACGCCAACCTCCTCAACGATCTCAACGTTAGCACCATCCATAGTACCAAGAGTAGGAGCACCATTTAACATGAACTTCATGTTACCAGTACCTGAAGCCTCTCTTGAAGCTGTAGAAATCTGCTCTGATACATCAGCAGCTGCAAAGATAATCTCTGCATTTGAAACTCTATAGTTCTCGATGAATACAACCTTAATCTTACCCTTGATTGAAGCATCGTTATTTACTACATCAGCTACAGCGTTGATAAGCTTGATAGTAAGCTTAGCAGTCTTGTAACCAGCAGCAGCCTTAGCACCGAAGATAAATGTAGTTGGAGTGAAATCCATATCTGGATTTGCCTTTAACTCATTGTAAAGGTGCATAATATGAAGGATGTTAAGCTGCTGTCTCTTGTACTCGTGGAGTCTCTTAACCTGTACATCGAAGATTGAGTTAGGGTCCACCTCGATACCATTGTGCTCCTTAATGTACTCAGCAAGACGAACCTTGTTCTTATACTTAATATCCATGAACTCCTTCTGAGCCTTCTTCTCAGTTACATGCTTCTTAAGCTTAGCCATCTGAGAAAGGTCAGTAATCCAACCATCGCCAATCTTCTTAGTTACCCAAGAAGCGAGAAGTGGGTTACCATGGAGAAGGAATCTTCTCTGAGTAATACCATTTGTCTTATTATTGAACTGGTCTGGTCTCATCTGATAGAAATCCTTAAGCTCTCTCTTCTTAAGAATCTCAGTATGAAGCTGAGCAACACCATTTACAGAGTAGCTACCTGCGATTGCAAGGTGAGCCATCTTAACCTGTCCGTCATAGAGAATAGCCATATTCTTAACCTTATCCTGGTTACCTGGATAGTTGTCCTCGATAAGCTTTACATATCTTCTATTAATCTCATCAACGATCTGATAAATTCTAGGAAGAAGTCTCTGGAAGAGGTCGATTGGCCACTTCTCAAGTGCCTCTGCCATAATTGTGTGGTTAGTGTAAGCACAAGT
>JAGALE010000456.1 GCA_017625335.1 Lachnospiraceae bacterium | reverse complement strand
ACCACTCTATATTCAAATTAAAATCTTCACTATTGTTATTATCTGAATATATAACGGGTGTATCTGAATCTTCTAAAGCTAGTAAATCTACTGTGCTATTATCCACTTCAGATGCTATTAATGTATTATTAAATGAAAATATCATTGATAATGCTAAAATAAATGATATTATTCTTTTATATATTTTAGCTTTCCTCATAATTGTCACCAACTTTCTTTGTTTTATTACTCTTTGATTTAATTAATAATATTATTAGCATCGTCCCGCTTATAATCATAGTTAGTAATGCTATATCAGCCCTAGCCATATCACCTAATTGAGGTATTTCATCAGGTAATTTTACAGCTACATCTTGATTATCTGTTTCTACATTACTTCCTTCATCCTCATTTTTTGGTTTATCTGGTAGTATTTCCTCTGATGAGAATATCCACCTTACGCTATCATTTAATAAAGTGTACTCATTATTAAACTCTTTTGACATGCTTATTGTATACTCTAATTTTTGTTGTTCTTTACCTTTTATCTCTGTTAATAAAAATCTCTCTGCTAATTTAGTACTGTTTAAATTTCCATTATATATTGTTTTCTCAGAACTATCAGTTTTTAATACTATTTTAAGCTGTATACCATCTAATAACTTACTACCCTCACTATAAGTATTAAAATATAATTTAACTCTATTACTACTTGTATTTTCAAGTTCTAGTGTGTCTGAATAGGTGTCTCCAGGAAATAATACTGGTATATTTTCAAATATATCATCTGCATTCTTAATTAATTTCTTGCTTGCTTTATCATACTGTATTTCAAATGATTTTGGATTTGATGTAGCTAAATTTTGTATATTGTAACTTCCATCTTGTATACATCTCTCTATCTTCACATCTCCCCATGGATGCTCTGCATCATAATTAGGTATGAAGTTTTGAATTTGAATTGCATCCACGTCAATTATTAATTGAAATGTCTCTTCTTCAAAGTCTTGACTAAAATCAGTTGGTATTTTTATTCCTTGGAATATGTCTGTGTATTCTCCATATTTTAATACCTTTGTATAATATAAATACCCATCTTTACATAATACCCAATCTTTACTGAGTCCATAGTAATTATCTGATATTGCATCTGATGATAAATTAAGCTTAGCTCTTATGTAACAGTCGTATCCTTTATTTATTATCCTAGGAATTTTTGAAATCTCATCCCCAGGGAGTATTTTATCTTTATCCTCCCAAGGAACTAATTCACCAGTGTCACTTCTCTGATATTCATCTAACTCTATATTAATTACACCAGTTTCAATATGATTTGTTACTGATATTTCTTCCTTTGCAAATACTACTGTACTGCTTAGAAATATTATACAAAGAATTAAGCAAATAGTTTTATGTATTTTTCCTTTCATAGTAATGACACCTCCATTTAATCTATTGGTTTATTTCTTCTGTAGTGTTTCCAAGCTTCTGTGTAATTACTAAATCCTCTTGACTGGTAGCTCTCAGCATAAACTAATATATCAAAATCTTTCATCTCATCTACTGATATAGCTTCATCTGTACCATCCCCATCAGAATCGTATGTTGTCTTAATACTAACTGTGGTAAATAAGCTCTCTGTTGTTTCGTTCTGTTTTAACTCTTTTTTATAGTAGTAAAAATTATCATCTGCATTATATTCAAAATCATCTGTATTCCAATCAACTATACAGTATTTTTCCATATCACTATCTGTAAATACTGCCTTGATTCTTACATAACAATCACTTAATCCTACATTTGTAACTGATACATCTTTCTTAAATTCTACACCGGGCTCTAGTCTCTCTGGAGGACTAAAGTCTTCTATAATCTCTATCCTGTTACCACCAACTATAACAGTATTATTTGCTCTGTCAGAGTCTATTAAACTTGCTACTATACCTCCTATAAGTATAATACTTGCTATACTTATACTAATAATGGCTATTACTCTTCCTAATTTCTTTACCATTTTATTTACCTCTTATTAAAATTAATACCATGCAATATAGTAAATGTTACATTGCATGGTATTAATAATTTGTTTTATGTCAACCCCTTAGCTTCTGAAATGTTTGTTTCAATTTCTCTTGTATTATTACCTATTGCATATAATTGTTGACTTTTCTAATACTTTATTAAATTCTAATATCTAGGTTATTAACCCTATAATCCCTTGATTATATCTACTTATTATGGAGTTGTAGGCATTTCAGGACTCTGTGTATAAAGAACTGACCATACTTCAGATGGAGATGTCTTACCGTCTGCATTATCGCCATCAATTTCTGTCTTTCCATCATTAATATTTGTAGTCTGTATTGCATATGCATTTACTACAATATCAAGACTTGTTCCTTCAAGACCTTCATCTTCTATAACATTTGCAAATCTTACATAATCAAATAATGTAGTAGTTTCTGTATCTTTTGCCACTGCTTTTAATTCAGTGTCTGAACCGTAAGCATATAAATGAGTTACTGTTCCAGCTGTTTGATCTACTATTGGATATGTAACATCTTTGATTGTACCTGTAACTTCTGCCCAATTAGTATTATCTACAGTGTAGCTAAATAATTCTGTCCAAGCTTTAGCAGCTGCTTTTGTTCCATCCTGAGCTGCAACTGTTACTTCTGCATATGGAACAACTACTTCTAAAAATACGAATGCATCGTTTACACCATTGTTTTCAACTTTTGGATCTTTTGCAAGTTCTTCAAGAGGTGTAATTTGTGTAGCTGTATCTGGATCCCAGTTTTCTTCTACAAGATCAATAGATACCTTACCTACTGTAAATGTGTTTGTCGCTGTGTCTGCATCTGTGAAGTATGCTAAAATACTTCCTACCGATAAAATACCTACAAGAGCACACACAACAACTAGTTGTTTTACATTTTTCTTACTTTTTGCCATGTCTCTTACCTTAGCTGATTATAAATTCTGAAAAATCTGATTTTTATCCTTTCCTCATTATTATTTTTTAATTTAATCAGCTACTCAGATTTTTCATTTGTCTTTATACTTGAATCTTTAGTATCATCTATAGCATATTCTAACAATAAAGCTGCACATACAAATGTTACTGTTAGAATTAAGCCCTTTTTTGTTTGTATCCATGCAAATAAATAACCTAAATAAGGAATTGAAATTACTGTTAAACCCTTGTAGTTCTCTTGATTTACCACAAAACCATCTGACACTTCATTATTATCACCTTTTGTCTCTAGTACACCATCCTGCATATCTATTACTCTATGAGTAACTAGTGTATTATCCATTACTTTGTATGCTATTACATCTCCAACATCTATTTTATCATATGCATATTTATCATTTACAATTGCTACGCTTCCAGTTTTAATGCTAGTTTCCATTGATCCTGATT
>JAGALE010000455.1 GCA_017625335.1 Lachnospiraceae bacterium | reverse complement strand
CCTGATGAACCACCTAGTATTGATAATGCAGTGAATGAATATGAGGATAGCATAGGTGATGAATTAGATGACTTGTTCGGTGATGATTTTGATTCATTGTTTGATGATATAGATGATACACCAGCAGAGCCAGCAGAACCTGAAGAACCTTTCGAACTTGAAGTTGACATAACACCAGAGCCTATAGATTATAATTTAAAATTAGACAACATAGAGGCTAATAGAGTTATATCAAGAGCGAGCTTATTTAATACATTTATAGAAATGTTTACACCAAATACACCAAAGTTTGCAAGTGTTAAAGTGCTGGATACAGACTCAGCTGATTTTACAACACTTGAAACAATATGTATGAAAGCACTTAGTAATTTAGCTAATTGTGAGGTAGAAGAGGTTAATTCATCTTTAGAAGAAGCTAAAGAGACACTATTTTCTTATGAGCTTAAGATAAAACGTATAAACAAAGTAAAGAGAGCAGAAGGTTTAGCTAAAGAAATAGAAGTATATATGAAGTCAAGCGAAGACCCAAATGTGTGTGCAACTGCTATTCTAGAGGGAGACTATTATAAAGTAACAGTTACAAAAGGTGAAACAGCTGTAGTTACATTTGGTGATGTATTTAAACTAGATTACTGTAGGGAGTTCTTTTTAGATACTAAGAAGAAATTACCAGTAGTAACAGGTATAGATGAACTTGGTAACGTAATATTAGAAGATGCTAAAGTATTTGATACAATGCTTATAGCAGGTAAACCCCGTTCAGGTAAGTCATGGTATGTATTATCAATACTCATGTGTCTTATGTTATTTAACTCGCCTGAAGATGTACAGTTCATCATAGTAGACCCTAAAGAATCAAACTTATTTAAACAGATATCATTATTACCACACGTATGCGGACTGCACAATGATGAGCATATTATTGATATATTTGATGAAATAATAGAGATAGAAGCACCAAGACGTAAGAAAATGGTAGATGACCATAAATGTGATGATATATGGGCATTGAGAAATAAAGGTGTTAGCTTGCCAGTGTTATATATAGTTATAGATGAATATATAACAGTAAAAAATAATATGGATAAGGACCAGCAGAAAGAATTTAACTCTAAATTCCAGACAATAATGTCTCAGTTTCCATCTTTAGGTATCAGATTATTATTTGTACCACATAGAGCAACTGGTATAGTAGACAAAACCAATCGTACAATGCTTCAATTTACAGCAGCTGTAAGAGCAGATAGTGATGATGTCATTGATACTTTAGGTATTAAAAAATGGGATAGAGCACTTACACAACCTGGTGACATAGCTATTAAGAGTTCATCAATGACGGATGCAAAATATGTTAGAGGTGCAGCATTAACAACATCAGATGAAGAAAACTCAAAATTTATAGAAGCAGCTGCTAAGGTATTTTATAAGTTAGGTGTTGATATACCAGACATGTCAAGATTGAAAGTATCACGTAATAGAGACGAGGATTATATACGAGAGATATTAAGTGGCGAGGGAACACGTATACAATACAACGCAAATACTATATTCAATGATATAGAAAACATGGACTTTAAAGATATATAGGAGATTATAATATGTCCAAGTATATAGAGATGGAAGGTCTAGTTTTTGGTAGACTAAGAGCAGATAAATTTTTAGGTGGTAGATATGGGGAATGGCAATGCACATGTTTAGAGTGTAATGAAACATTTGTAACACGTGGAAAGTACATTAGAAACCAATCAGTAATTGCATGTAAAAAATGCAGTAAGCACCTAAATAAAGAAGATTATATAATAAATAATAATGTAAAATACGTAAGTAATAAACCTAAATATGATATGAAAGACATGATTATAGGTTCAGTTACAGTATTATATTCATTGGGTGGCGGATTATGGAAATGTAGATGCTCTTGTGGAAAAGAAATAAATGTCAAAGGGTTCAATTTACGAAGGGCACTGGAATCTGGTAAAGATTACAAATGTGAGGAGTGTTCATATAAAGATAAATTAGATGATATATCTGGGCAGATATTTGGTAACTGGCATGTAGATAAGTATTTAGGTAATGGATATTATGAGTGTACATGTATGTGTGATAAACATACAAAACGTATTATAGTGGGAAAGTCACTTAAGCGTGGTGCATCTAAGTCTTGTGGTTGCTTAACAGGTGAACTTATAATAAATAATAGACTAAAGAAAAATACAATAGGTGGATATTGGTCTTTAGAGTTTTCAACAGAGGCAATAGATAATTGTTTAAGTGGGTTTATTGATATAAAAGACAATACACAAATAATGTTAACTAGTGATGGATTTTCATGTGCCTGTGATAGATACGGTATTTTTAATAAAGAAGATATGTTAAATATAGCTAGTGAAAAAGGTATAGATTATATTTATAGTAAAATTAGAAAGCTAGAGAATGAAGATAATATGTCAATTAAGTTTTCTAGATTTAAAATATCTGATGATTCATCATGTGTTTATTTAGATATTTATAAATAGAGTAATTTATAAGAAAGATAGGATAATATGAAGAAT
>JAGALE010000454.1 GCA_017625335.1 Lachnospiraceae bacterium | reverse complement strand
TATGGTTGTGGTTTTTGCTACATTTGTGGTTACTGCATCCTGGTTTATTTGCAATTTCCTTATAGAGGATATATTTACCAATAATTTAAAGTCAAATCTTAAGATTACCTACAAATCCTGTAACGAAATCTTTCAAAAGCAGGCGCCACAAAGTGATACAGGCGATTTATATGGGCAGATTGAAAACCCTTTAGAGGCGATTGTAATTATATACGATCCCCTGCATAAGAGACTTTTTTCTACTATCAATGACGAGAGTCAGATGATGGATAGTATGAGTCAGATAGTTGATACTCTTAACAAGTCGCAGAGTGAAGTGAGGAATAGGCCGGGGGAATATAGTATTACAAGAAGCCATGATGTGCTTATGAATGCCGATTATTATGATTTGGTGGGTATGTTGGATAATGGTTATATTATCGTTATTAGAACGCCTATAGCACAGATAGAAAGTCTTATTGGTATAGTTAATGAGGTGTTTAACTCGGTTGCTATAGGTTTGATTATCTTCGGATCTGTTTTTATATTGTTTTTTAGTAACATTTTTTCATGGCCGATTCGTATACTTAGTGTTAGTGCCAAGAAGATGGCTAATCTGGATTTCAGTGTTAAGGTGCCGGTTGTTACTAAGGATGAGATAGGGGAACTAGCGTCATCCATGAATACAATGTCTGAAAAGCTAGAGCGAACCATATCTGAGCTTAAAAGTGCTAATATAGAATTGTCTAGAGATATAGAAAAAAAGGAACAAATCGATGAGATGCGTAGAGAGTTCTTGTCTCACGTATCCCATGAGCTTAAAACACCAATTGCTTTGATTCAGGGGTATGCAGAAGGTCTTAAGGATAATATGTGTGATGATGAGGAGAGCAGAGAGTTCTATACTGAGGTTATTATGGACGAGGCCATGAAGATGAACAACATGGTAAAAAGGTTGCTTACCCTTAATGAGATAGAATTTGGAGGTGTTAAGCTTAATATTGTGTGCTTTGAATTGGTTTCATTTATCCGTGAAATAATTGCTGCAAAAAGTTTACTTTTAGGAGATTCAGGAGCTAGGATAATATTTGAAGAACAGGAGCCTATCAATGTTTGGGCTGACGAATACATGATTGAAGAGGTGTTTACAAACTACCTTGTTAACGCCATTCACTATGTAACCCCTAATGGAGAGATAAAAATATATTTTGAAAAGTATCAAGGGTTAGTTCGAATTAATGTATTTAATCAGGGTGAAAATATACCTGATGAGGATATAAACAAGATATATGACAAATTTTATAAGGCTGATAAAGCCAGAACAAGAGAATATGGAGGCAATGGAATTGGGTTGTCCATAGTTGCCGCAACCATGCAAGCCTATGGTAAAGGCTATGGAGTGTACAATGTTCCTGAAGGAGTTGTATTTTATTTCGATTTGGATGCTAATTTGCCTTGATGAACAAAGAATTTAGTGGTAAAATTACTATATGACTATGTATTGATATGGAGGATATCCATGAAGAGTATTTCGATGAAGGGTATAACCATGAAGGGGATATCTATGAAGAGGATAAAACTAATGGGCATTATAGTGTTTTTATCACTTTTTGCTGTTGGATGTACGAAAACTATCGAGCTTACAGATGAAGAAAGTAAGTTAGTTGCAGAATATGCAGCGGAGCTTCTGCTTAAGTACGATAGGAATAACGATTCAAAATATTATAACGATGAATATTCAGATAGAGATCCATTTGCAACTACAGAGTATGTAACTACAGAGGCCTTGACAACAGAAGCTGTAACTACTGAAGTGGCAGCAACAGAAGCTGCAACCACAGAGATGCCGGAGTCAGATGATGGTTCGCAGGGTGGATTAGGTGTTGGTACAGGAGATGGTGAGCAGTTAGAATCGGAGGGTGTTATTGATTCTAATTCTAACACCACTGAAAATGTATCAGGAATTGTTGCAGATGCAGGTAAGGATTATGATCTTGCAGAGCTTTTTGGCATAGATAGTATTTCCATAAAATATGAATATTATATGGTTTTAGATGAGTATCCTTCTTATGACAGAGATGGAGTATTTATAACTATAGAAGCACCACAGGGATATAAGCTAGTGGTACTTAAGTTTAAGCTAGAGAATAAAACCAATGATGATCAGTTTGTGGATTTGTATAGCAAGGGTATCGATTATAGAATTATAATTGATGATAGCAAGAGTGCCAAGCAGATGCTGACTATACTTATGGATGATTTATATACCTATGAGGGGACTGTGGAGGGAAGCATGTATAAAGAGGCGGTGCTTTTGTTCCAGGTATCTGATGACATTGCACTTAATATGCAGGATGTAAAGCTGAAGTCAATTTATAATGACCAGGATGTCATTATTTCATTACAATAGATGAGGAGGTAGGATATATGGACAACAATATTTTATTAGAAAGTGGAAGTGGCGAACTTGAAGTACTTGAATTTGTAATCAATGGAAACCATTATGGAATTAATGTGGAGAAGGTAAGAGAGATTCTTACATATCAGGAGATTACACCAGTACCTAATTCTCATCCATGTATAGAGGGTATATTTATGCCTAGAGGTGAGATTATTACTGTTATTGATTTGTTTATGGCATTAGGATTTTCTAATGATAACAAGAAGAATAACTTCCTCATTGTAACTAACTTTAATAATTTGAACATTGCATTTGATGTACAGACAGTTTTAGGCATACATAGAGTAGCTTGGAAAGAGGTTGTTAAGCCAGATGCTACAGTAAGTGGACCGGGTGTAGGTATAGCAACAGGAATAATCAAGAATAGAGACAATCTTTTAATCATTCTTGACTTTGAGAGAATTGTAGAGGGTATATGTCCTGAGACAAGTCTTAAGATGTCTCAGGTTGAAGGCTTAGAGAGCAGAGAAAGAAATGAAATTCCTATATTAATTGCAGAGGATTCTATGATGCTTTGTCAGCTTATAAAGGATGCCCTTAACAAGGCAGGATATACAAAGCTTACAATTAAGAATAATGGACAGGAAGCATGGGATTATCTGTGTGAGCTTAAGAGAAATAACGGTGTTGAATACGGCGCAAAATGTGTTATCACCGATATTGAGATGCCTCAGATGGATGGACATAGGTTGCTTAAGCTGATACGAGATACAGAGGGCTTGAGGCACATACCGGTAGTAGTATTCTCATCTCTTATTAATGAGGATATGAAGAGAAAGGGAGAGCTTTTAGGAGCTAGTGCTCAGATGACTAAACCGGAGATTGGAAAGCTTGTTAAGATATTAGACAACCTTATTGCAAGCCAGATTTACGGATAAAGAATATTATTACTATGCCGGTGGATTTTCTACCGGCATAAGTGCGTTAATATAGAATATAAAAAATATACATATAAGGGGACTTAAATTATGAAATTACAGGATGTTAATAAGACAAAAGAAGATATAAAGGATATGTACAATACATATTTTTATGAGACCTTCAAACGACTTGACTTTATAGCTGAAGCAGGGGATGGTTCGTATATTATTGGAGAAGATGGAAGCAAGTATCTTGATTTTATGGCTGGTATAGCTGTTAACAGTACAGGACATTGTAACAAGAGAGTAGTTGAGGCTATTAAGGCACAGTGTGAGACTATGATTCACGCTTCAAACTACTGTTATACAGTACCACAGGTTATGTTAGCAGAGCTTATCTGTAAGAATATCGGTATGGAGAAGATATATTTCCAAAATTCAGGTGCAGAGGCTAATGAGGCTATGATTAAATTGGCAAGAAAGTATGGTAAGGATAACTTTGGTCCTAATCGCTATAAGATAGTTACAGCTTCTAACAGCTTTCATGGAAGAACCTTGGCTACTCTTGCTGCAACAGGCCAGCCGGGCACACCTATACAGAACAATTATGATCCATTTATTCCTGGATTTACATATGCAGAATATAACAATCTTCAGTCATTTATTGATGCCTGTGATGAGGATACCATAGCGGTTATGGTTGAGCCGGTACAGGGAGAAGGTGGAGTTATTCCTGCTACTAAGGAATTCCTTCAGGGACTTAGAAAGCTTTGCGATGAGAAGAATATGCTTCTTCTCTTTGACGAGGTTCAGACAGGTTGGGGAAGAACAGGAGAGCTTATGGGCTTTATGACCTATGATGTTAAGCCGGATTGTGTAAGTATGGCTAAAGCTATGGGTGGTGGAATGCCTATAGGTGCTATGTGTACTAGCGCAAAATTAGCACTTACCTTTGGACCTGGAGCTCATGGAAGCACATATGCAGGTAATCCTGTATGCTGCGCTGCATCCTATGCGCAAATTAGTGAAATTATAGATGAGAACCTTTCTGGTAATGCTAAGGAAGTGGGTGCTTACTTTATGGAGAAGCTTAAGAGCATTCCTGATGTTAAAGAGGTTCGTGGTAAGGGTCTTATGATTGGAGTAGAGTTTAACTCTAATATAGCTAATGATGTAAAATATAATGCATCCGAAGAAGGACTTCTTATGACAGCAGTTCGTCCTGCGGTAATAAGATTTGTGCCACCACTTAATGTGACAAAGGAAGATTGTGATAAGGCTTGGGAAATACTTAATAAGGTGGTAACAGAGCTTATTGCTTAACTGTATTAATACTAGTGAAATAGGATAGAATAGTGATATATAGTTTTGCTAAGCAGCCATAATGGAGATTATTTAAGGGTTGCACATTGTATAGCTTTAATTATAAAAAAATAGAGAATTAGTTTGAGGAGAGCATGATTTAAATGGATAGAAAAAATGCATGGAAAACATATAATAAAAAGCAGCTAGGTGAGGTGGATAAATTTTCTAAGGGTTATCTAGAGTTTTTGGATAAGGGAAAGACTGAGCGAGAGTGTGCTAAGGAAATAGTAAAGGTTGCAAAGGAAGCAGGATATGTAGATTTGGCATCAGTTATTAAGAATAAGAAAAAGCTTAAGGCTGGTGATAAAGTATATTCTGTTTGTATGGATAAGACAGTTGCAATGTTTAACATTGGATCTAAGAATATGGAAAAGGGTATGAATATATTAGGTGCCCACATTGATTCACCTAGAATGGATGTAAAGCAGAATCCATTATATGAAAATGGTGACTTTGCCTACCTTGATACACACTATTATGGTGGAATTAAAAAGTATCAGTGGGTAACCCTGCCTTTAGCGCTACATGGAGTAGTTGTTAAGAAGGATGGTACAGTTATAAATATTAATATAGGTGAGGATGAAAAGGATCCTGTGTTCTGTGTTACAGATCTTTTAATTCATTTAGCTGGTGAGCAGATGGAGAAAAAGGCTGCAAAGGTTATAGAGGGTGAAAATTTAGACATTTTATTCGGTAGTCAGCCTGTGAAGGATAAGGATAAGGAAGCAGTAAAGGCTAATATTTTGACACTTTTAAAGGATAAGTATGATATTGAGGAAGAAGATTTTATATCTGCTGAGATAGAGGTGGTACCTGCAGGAAAGGCAAGATATGCAGGCTTAGATAAGAGTATGATTATGGCCTATGGACAGGATGATAGAGTGTGTGCGTATACTTCTCTTATGGCTATGCTTCATGTTGATGATGTTGACAAAACTACATGCTGTCTCCTTACCGATAAAGAGGAAATAGGTTCTGTTGGTGCAACAGGTATGCAGTCAAAGTTTTTCGAGAATTGCGTTGCTGAAATTATGAATGCCATGGGCGAGTTCAGTGAGATTTCTCTTAGAAGATGTCTTGCTAATTCTAGCATGCTTTCTTCAGATGTTAATGCAGCATATGATCCGCTTTTTGCAAGTGCATTTGAGAAGAATAATGCATCATATTTCGGAAGAGGAATGGTGTTCAGTAAGTTTACCGGTTCTAGAGGTAAGTCAGGCTCTAATGATGCCAATGCTGAATATATCGCAAGAATTAGAAATATGATGGATGAGGCTAAGGTTTGCTATCAGACAGCAGAGCTTGGTAAGGTTGATGTAGGTGGTGGTGGCACCATTGCATACATTTTATCACTTTATGGTATGGAGGTTATAGATTGTGGTGTTGCAGTTCTCAATATGCATGCACCATGGGAGATTACCTCTAAGGCAGATGTGTATGAAACCTATAAGGGTTATAAGGTATTCTTAAAGGAAGCATAAATCAGGTGGATATTACTGTATGAATAAAATACTTAAGAACAATATAATAGCTTTTTCTATGGCGCTCCTTATGGTGTGTTTACTTTTCGTGCCACAGTTTATTACAAATGCTAAGGATTCGTTTATTTCTTCTTATATTCAGACTATTTATAATCAGAAAAATGGTATAGGAAGTAATGAGGTGAATTGCTTATACCAATCCTCCACAGGCTATGTGTGGATTGGTACAGAGGGAGGACTGTATCGTTCAAATGGTTCACAGTTTTCTAGTATAAATTTGTGGGATACGGATAGAACAGATATATATGCCATTAATTCTATCCTGCAGGATAAGGATGGCAGAATGTGGATTTCCACTGATAACTATGGTCTTTTCTACATTGAGGATGGACAGAGTGTACATTTACAGGAAGAATACTATTCAGGAATTAAAGAGATTGCTGATGTGTGCCAAACCGAAACAGGTTCTATCTATGTGGCAGGAAACTCAGGTCTTTATCTGTGTCAGAAGGATACTGCAGGAACTATGAAATTATTCCCTTTTGCAGAGAGAACAGAAGGCTATGACATAATAGATCTTGAAGCCCAGGGGAATCTGTTATGGGCTATAACAGGTAATAATGAGGTTCTTGTTTTTGATGAAAATGGATTAGTTAAGAACATTAAAATTGGTGATATTACTAATGATGATTTGACTTGTCTATCGAATTTGGCAGGCAATATTTATGTTGGTACATCCGGTAGAAATATAATCAGATTTCCTGCATTTGATAAACCTGCAAATGTTATGAATGCATCAGTTGATGGAATCAACAACATAATGATTGATTCTAATGGTTATATTTGGGTTTGTGCAGATAATGGTTTGGGTTATTTTAAGAAGTCTGATGATTTTGTTAAGACTAACGATTGCGAGATAGATAGTTATCTGTCTGATATGATTCAGGACTATGAGGGAAATTACTGGATAGCTTCTGACAGAATGGGATTATTGCTTCTTAGTAAGAGTAAATTCACAGATTTGAATATGTCTATTGGAATGGCTGAATCTATCGTTAACACTGTGTATACTTATAGAAATCATAAGTATATAGGTACAGATGATGGACTTTTGATATATGATGCTGCCTATGAGAAGGTAACTAACGAGCTGACTGACTATCTTTCAGGTGTAAGTATTAGACATATCATTAAGGATGAGTCAGGAACCTTATGGATTAGTACAGGTAGAATATATGGTGTTGTTAAGGTGGCTTCAGATGGAACCATATCTAATTATGGTAGAGCTGCAAATATGCCTAGCATATATATTAATGCAACGCTTCCTTTGAACGATGGTAATGTTGCTGTTGCTACAGAAGAAGGAGTTGCAATAATTGATTATGATGGCAAGCTTATTAAGGTATATGGCCGTGAGCAGGGAATATATAACAATAATATTCTCTGTTTGTATCAGGAAAAGAGTGGACTACTTTATGCAGGTACAGATGAAGGCGGACTATATGTTATAGATTTGTCAGATGATGAAATAATTAACTACACTACAGATGATGGACTTAATTCTAATGTAGTAACATCTATTGATGAAGGAAAGCAAGGGCTGTGGATAGCTACAGATAATGGTATTTGTTTCTATAAGGATTCATTTAGAGCAATTAGTAACGTAGAGTACACTAACAGTATCTATGATATAGCTATATTCGAGGATGTAATGTGGCTTGTTGGTTCAAGAGGTGTGCTTAGAACTACTGAGGATGAGCTTTTAGGAAGCAAGGGAATTGCTAGCAGATATTATGATACTAATGATGGCTTAACGAAAACTATCAATACTACAGGTAATGCATACATAGATAAGGATGGTAAGCTTTTTATATGCTGTAATGACGGTATTTGTACTCTTGATACTAAGAATATTCCTTATAACCTTGTTGCACCTAGAATTAAGGTTACGGCTATATCTTTAGATGGTGAAACCTATGAGTTTGACGATTTAGAGGACGGACTTAAGGTTAAAAATGATGTATCAAGAATTACCATAGATTTTGCTGTATTTAGCTATTCTAACAGAAGTAATATACAGGTTCAGTATACACTTAAGGGCTTTGATGAGGAGCCTATAGTAATAAGTGGTAATGAAACTATGCAGGCGGTTTATACAAACCTAGATGGTGGTGTCTACGAGTTCGAGGTAAATGCATATAACAGTGATGGTACACCTTGTGAGGCGCCTATTTCATTTGTGATTGAGAAAGAGAATAAGCTTACTGAAAGTCCTATGGCTAAGATAGGAATTGTATTTATTATAGTGACTATATTTGTTGTAATTATAGTTGCTATATTTGGAGTTAGAAAGATGATTCGTAGCAAGGATAGTGCTCTTGAAAAGCTTTCTAAGGAGCATGAGGAGGCAGTTAAGTCAAGTAGTGCTAAGAACGATTACCTTGCTAATATGAGTAACGAGATTAAGACGCCTATTAATGCAATGATGGCAAAGGCTAGTGAGCTTTTAGAGATATCCAAGGATGATGCTGAGTATCAGGAAAATATTCAGAACATTCAGGAAATAGGTAAAAATGTTATAAATAAGGTTGATGATATCATAGTTTTGGCCAAGCTTGAGGCAGGAAAATATGACAAGATTGAAAAACCATATTCAGTTACAACTCTTATGTATGACTTGTCTGAGCTTGCCATGGAACAAGTTGGAGATAAAACAGTTAAGTTCTTTGTTGAAATTGGAGAAAATGTAAGGGATAACTTAGTTGGAGATAAGCATAAGATTAAGGATATTCTTAAGAGACTTTTGTCTAATGCTATTCGTTATACCAAGGAAGGATCCATAACTCTTTCAGTTGATTGCTATGAGTATCCTGACAAGGCTCATATGGATAAGATAAACATAGCATTTACAGTTTCTGATACTGGTATAGGTATACAGGAGGAGAGATTAGAGGATATCTTCCAAGTATATAATATTGCGGATAACAAGAGAAACAGTACCTACTCAAATAATGGTGTAGGTCTTGCTATTGCTAAAGGCTTTGCTGAGCTTATCGGGGCAGAGCTTGAGGTTGAAAGTGTTTATGGTGCAGGATCGACATTTACACTTTCTTTAGATCAAAAGTTAGCAGACAATGTATCTTCGAATCAGATGATTAACAGAGTAGAGGAGACGGTGTCAAAAGAGGTTGCTGACAGTCTGTGGCTTCCGGACGTAAATGTACTTTTGGTTGATGACGAGGAGGTAAGCAGACAGGTTGCATTAAAGACTCTTGGTGAGTTTGATATGAAGATTGATGTGGCTACATCAGGAGTTGCTGCTATTGATATGATTATGAACAAGCAGTATAACGTCATATTCATGGATTTGGGAATGCCAATTATGAATGGTGTTGAGGCTATGAAGGAGATACGTGAGCTTGAGGGAACAGAATATATGATGCTTCCAATTATAGCTATGGATTCGGATGCTATAGAGGAACATAGTCAAACTCTTATAGAAGAAGGTTTTACTGATAGTATTATTAAGCCTTTAGAACTAAGAAGAGTTGCTGCAATACTTAAGGATTGTCTTCCAGAGGATTTGATTAAGGAAAAGAGCAGTGAGACTGAACAGCATATAGACAATTCAAGATATAGAGATGGTTTAGTTAAACTTAAGGATACTATTGAGATAGAATATGCCATTGAAAAGATTGGCGGAAATATCGATATGTATAACAAGCTGGTTACAACCTTCTATAATCATAATACTATCATTATAGATGAGCTTTATGATAAGATAGATAAGGATGCCAGAGGATTTAAGACAAGAATACATTCCCTTAGAACTAACAGTATTAACATAGGTGCATTAGAGCTTGCGAAAAAGGCGGCTACTCTTGAGGCAGCAGTTAATATCAATAACAAGGAATATGTAAAGGATAACCTTGGTGACCTTATGAGCGAGCTTAGAGAGACCTTGGAGAATATATATGAGTATCTCACCTTCTTAGAAGAGGTTTCTGAGCTTTCAGATGAGGAATACGAAAAGCTGTATAAGCAAAATGGTGCTTCTAATGATGCTAGTGCTGAAGCTTCAGGAGAGGATATAGAAATCGATTTAAGGGATATACCTGAAGGCGGAATATTTGGTGAGCTTGAAGCCATGAAGAGGAGTGCATTGACTTCTAATATGGAGGAGGTTAATCATTCCATGAATAGACTACTTTCCTATGAGTATGAGGGAGAGGATAAGGATTTTATGGATGCTTTGTATGATGTGGTTAGTGCAGGAGATAAGGATGCGGTAGTTGAGTTGGTTGATACTTATATGGCGCTTAAGATGTAGAGTAGTTGATGTGATTTTTACAATATGTATTTTATGTTATTTTTAATTGTAGTGTCTAAAGCAGACGATAATTAAAGGATAAAATTATTTATCAAATACATTATAAGGGGAATTATCCCCAAAAAGGAGGAAGAAAATGAAGGTAACAAAGAAGCTTTTGCACAAGTGTTATGCTTTTGGTATGGTATGTGCCATGACTATGGGACTTTGTGCAACACCTGCTGTCACAGCTCTTGCCGAAGAGAGCGAAGAGATAGTAGAAATTGGTGGTGGGGATTCATGGTATAATGAGGACCTGTATGATTCACGAGAGGAAGCAATTGCAGACACTGCCGACATTATGGAAGAAAATCAGGAGGCTGATGTAGCTGATGGTTTTATCACTGATGAAGGTAAGCTTGTGGATATTCCAAAGTTCAGTGATCCTAATGAGGCAGCTGATTACATGAGAAAGTGCTTTGTGGAAAGAAGAAGTAAGTTTGAATTTGAGTATGTAGTTGGAACGTATTACACTGAAGCTTATGGTAAAATGCTTGCTGAAGATTCTATAGAAGAAATCGAAGAGCTTGTGTTTGAAGAAACTCCAGAGAGTGATGAGGGTGACTACTTATATTGGCATACAGCAGAGTATTATTATGAGTATTCAGGTTATACAACCACTGATACAGTATCATATGTAATAACTCCAAGCTATCTTTCAACAGCTGCACAGGAGGCAGAGGTAACCAATAAAATTAATAGCATTTTAGAAACAGATCTTGATGGTTGGGAGAATCATACTGATACTAGTAATGCTTGTGACGCATTTGGTGGCTGATTTATAATTTTGATTTGGATGAAGTTGAAGATTATGAGGATTTAACAGCATATAATGGATTTATTAATGGTATTGCAATGCAGCCAGGTTATGCTACAGCAGCTTATAGACTCTTAAAAGAAATGGGTATTTCTAACAGGGTTGTATATAGTCGTTATGATGATGAACCACATATGTGGAATATAGTAGGTATTGATGGTGAATACTATAATTTTGATGCTTTCTATGGAGATGTGACTGATTCCTTATTCGGTGGTGTATACCCTGAAAATTATCTCTTGGTAAGTGATGATTTTCTTATAGATTCAGATAATAGCTTTGATAATAGCTGTGATAAAATTATGGGTAAGGATTCAGATTTGTATAACTCTAATAATCACCGCAAGGCTTATGATTATTGTAGCAATGCATTTGAGGAAATATATCCACCGGCTACTGGTGATTTTTTAATGTATGATCCATCTACAGAGTATGAAACTATAGTAACTAATCCTGATGTAGGAGTTACATACAGAACTCATGTACAGAGAGAGGGATGGCAGGCATGGAAGTCTAACGGTGATATGAGTGGTACTAGTGGTAAGTCACTTAGACTTGAGGGTATCGAGATTGATCTTACCGGGGATACAGGACTTGATATTGGTATCGAGTATAAGACACACATTCAGTCTTATGGTTGGGAGTCAGAATGGAATCAAAATGGTGAGATGAGTGGTACTAGTGGAGAGTCAAAGAGACTTGAGGCAATTAAGATTAGACTTACAGGCTCAGATGCTGCCTTATATGATATCTATTACCGTGTACATGCACAGAACTATGGTTGGCTCGGTTGGGCTAAGAATGGTGAAGAGGCTGGAACAGCTGGACAGTCAAAGAGACTTGAGGGTATCGAGATTAAGGTTGTTAAGAAGGGCCAGGTACCTTCAGGCTTGGTTGGATATTCATATATTGAGTACGGTAAGAGTGCTGAGTTAAATAGTGATATTACAGGTTTAGTTAACTATAGAACACATGTACAGAATTACGGATGGCAGGGCTATGTATATGATGGTTCTCTCAGTGGTACATACGGAGAGTCAAAGAGACTTGAAGGTATTGAAATATCATTAGGTAATACAGGTTATTCAGGTGGTATTACATACAGAACTCATATTCAGAAGATAGGCTGGCAGGATTGGATGTCTGATGGTGACATGAGTGGTACTAGTGGTCAGTCACTTAGACTTGAGGCTATAGAGATTAAGCTTACAGGTGAAGTAGAGAAGCATTATGATGTGTACTATCGTGTACATGCTCAGACCTACGGTTGGTTAGGATGGGCTAAGAATGGTGAGAGTGCTGGTACAGCCGGATACGGTAAGAGACTTGAAAGTATTCAGATTGTACTTGTTCCAAAGGGAGGAACAGCTCCTGGAGATACAACTAGTCCATTTGTAAGTAAGTAGTTGCATACTATGGTTCTTGCAAATTGTATGAAATAGTTATCTATAGAATAATTAGGAAATAATAGAATATAATTTGCTGGTTTAAGAATTTGTTTAAAGCAGGATGTTCTTTATAGTAAATCTTAATAAGCTAATGCATTAATTGTGAAGCTGATGAGATTTTATTGTAGAGAATATCCTGCTTATTTGATTTAATAAATATTATTTAATAAGAATATAATATTTTATTGAGTTAGTTAGATTTTTTGTTGTAAAATTATTCACTATATTATGATTTGATTATATTAAACAGGTTTATTTATTTAATGGAAATAATTCCGCCATATTTAAATTGATTAATTGAACTAAAAGATATAAAATAAATGTAGATTTATGTTATATCTTTAGTAACAAGCTAGTATGCGTTAAGGGGACGTGTTTAAGAAAGACGGAGGGTACGAAATTTATATGGACGTAAATAAGATACTTATGGAATATGATGATATGTTTGGGAATTATAGTTTGGGGGATATAGAGGAGTTTCTTGTGGATAATATAGACAAGGCTCAGGAGCTAGGAGACGTAGCTACTCAGTTCACACTGTTGAATGAGATAATAGGTCTATGTAGAGATACAACCCAGAAGGACAAGGGGATTATGTACTGCAAAGAGCTTGAAAAGCTCATGGCCGATATGGAGATAGAAGGACAGATAGAATATGCCACAGCTCTTCTTAACATTGCAAATGCTTATCGTGCATTTGATTTATCTCAGGAATCTATGAATTGCTATGAGAAAACATTGGAGATATATAAGGAAAATCTTAAGGATAAGGATTTTGGCTATGCTAATCTCTATAATAATTGGGCGCTTTTATACCAAGAGATGGGAGATTTTGTAAGTGCCAGAGATTGTCTGTACAAAGCATTAGATGTGGTGAATTATTATGATGACGCATATATTCAGCAGGCTATAACAAGGACTAATCTAGGCAGTACATTGGCTGCTATAGGGGACAGCGAATCCTGCAACAAAGCGGAGAGATTTTTGTCTCAGGCTATTGATATATTTGAGAGAGATGGCGGCAAGGATTTCCATTATAATGCAGCTTTGGTTGCAATGGGAGATTTGATGTGCAGGAAAAACCTATATGATATGGGTGCTCAATATTATCAAAGAGGTTTAGATGAGCTAGAGAAGCATGTAGGTAGAAATGACAATTACAGTAGAATTGAGGATAAGCTTAAGTATGCACTTAGAATGGCTGAGAGAGTAGCTGTGGACCCAGAGGTTGTGGGAGGACATGAGACTAATGCAGCTGCTGAGTCAGATGAAGTGGCTTATGACAATGCCTATTCTGAAAGTGAAACTATGGCTGAAAACCAAAGTGAGGTTGCAGACGAAAGCTTTTTAATTAACAAAGGTGCAGGTTATGGGAAGGATAGTTACTTGTATCCTAAGTTCGAGAAGAGCTTGCTTGAGCAAAGCAGAGACTTTTATGAGCGCTTTGGAAGCCAGATGATTCATGAACAGTTTCCTGAATATGAGAGCAGAATTGCTGTAGGAATGGTAGGAAATGGCTCAGATTGCTTTGGCTTTGATGATGAAATATCCATGGATCATGATTATGGTATAGGTTTTTGTATGTGGCTTACTAAGGAAGATTATATGGCAATCGGCAGTGAGCTAAATGATGCTTATATGAAGCTCCTAAAGGACACAGGACGCTATAGTAATAATTATGACAGGCTGATAGACAGAAGAGGTGTCTTTGTAAACCAAGCTTTTTATGAAGAATTTCTAGGTGAAAACTATTCCTTGGAAGGCGGATTGTTCAAGTATAATGACTCGCAGCTTGCAGCGGCAACAAACGGTGAAGTATTCAGAGATGATTTAGGTGAGTTTACTGCTATAAGACAAAGGTTATTAAAGTATTATACTGATACGGAGTGGAGACATAAGCTAATCAAGAGTATACACATCTTTTCGCAGTGTGGTCAGAGCAATTATGCTAGAATGATGTGCAGAGGAGATTATGTGTCTGCTAATATTTGTATACAGAAGGCTATAGAGGCTGCTATGGATGTGGTATATCTGTTAGCTAAAACATATGCTCCTTACTATAAGTGGAAATTCAAGGGCATAGATAGAATTATAGAAGAAGGCAAATGGCAGACTGTTGATAAGCTTCATGATTTGAAGAAGTTTTTAGTTGAATTAACTGACCTAGGTAATCAATCTAAGGCTTGGGAAGGCGTAATATACAATGCAGGAGTTGTGAATTATCACGACAGAAAAATTCTTCTTATAGATAGAATAGCTCAGATTCTTTTAGACGAAATAAAGGCTCAGAATATAGTGAAGGGGGTTGATTTATTCCTTCAAAACTACGAGAGCCAGATTCTTAGAGATGAAAATAGTGACAGTGTATCTAAGATAGTAAAGCTTGAGTGGGAAATGTTTGACAAGGTTAAAAATGAGGGCGGTAGAGCTGATTGTCAGGATGATTGGAATACATTTTCCATTATGAGAAAGAGTCAGTATATGGCATGGAGTGATGCACTTTGTGATAGCTATCTTAATGACCTTAAAATAGCGAGGGATAAGGGCTGGAATATGATTATGGAAAAGTATGCCCGTATGATGAAGACCACCTGTCCTGATAGATATGAAGAGCTTAAGTCTGATTTGCCAGAGCTTACACGAGATAGGGTAGAGATTCAGGAGAATATTATCGACATACAGGTAGCCTGGATGGAGGAGTTTGCGTCAAAGTATCCTAAAATGGCAGGTAATTCCAGAACTATACGTACTAAAACAGATAATGAGTTTAACACCTCGTATGAGACTTATCTAAGAGGCGAAATCAGTACCTACTCAGAGCATACATTTGTAATGTATGGAAGGTTCATAGCCGGACTTATGCAGGACGGTAAGAATCTGGCCTATGAGATTATGACTAACACTGCAAAGCTTTATGGCTATGAAAGCGTTGAGGATGCTGAGGGTAGGTTGTAGGTGACTGAGACAATGTTCAAACAATAATAGTAAATAGAATAACGTTTTTGATGCAACTAAAGCTGGTGGATAGGTTTATCCACCGGCTTTTTTGTTGCACACTTATAACATCCCCCTACTCCTTAAAATAAAACACCTCACCTTTTGCCCTAAAAGGAAGTCTTTCTCCCTGTGGTAGAAGAAAAGCGTGTTCATGCTTGATATCTAGGTGATCTTCAATTCCTCCATCGGTTATGATAAGGATAGGTCCATCCTTGGGAAAATCTTTGGCTGATTCAAGGGCATCAATACCAGGCTGAAGGATTGTGCCACCTCGTCCCTTTACAGCTACTCGACCAGCGATATCTTCTGGAGAGATGTATCCAGCATCATAGGCGGCAGCATCGCAGAATATTACTCTGGCAAAGGGAACATCATGAGCAACGGAATAGCTCGCGATAGTTCCCAAAGCTTTACCTATGGTTTTTGCATCCATGGAACCTGATGTGTCTATGACAACACCAAAGGTACGGCTATCAGTTTGGATGTCAGTAGGGGTATATCTTGGACGTGGTATATCAGGAGTAGATGCCTGTCTACGGCTTGGCCTAGAGTATGTTCTGTGTTTCTCTAATGGTGCAAAGTATATATCAAACCATTTAGCTAGAGCAACATCCCATGGAATTGGGGGCATAGCTAGAGAACGGATTTCTTCAATTAAACCTGCAGGAATTAGTCCTCTGCCAGTGGACTGATGATATTCTAATCCTTGGCTAAGGGCATTTTTGCAGAATTCATCAAGTGTTACATTTCCCGTACCGTCTTTTGCAGATTTATCACCCATAATATCACCTTTACCAAAACCACGTAAGGTGCCTAATTTCTCGTATTTTCTGATGTTTTCTAACAGGATATCATATATGGATTCCGCAGATAAACCATTAAGCTCTGGATCGTACAGAAGTCCGTCTGCTGGCATAACACCAACCTGTAATTCCACTAACCAGCTATTTATTACGAAGTCGCAGGCAACATTCCATAGATATTGGTTACGACCATTGCATCGATTGTGGTGTTGCAAGCCGGCGTGAAGGTACTCGTGGGCTAGTACAAACTTCCATTCTTCCTCGGATAGGTTACTGCTTGGATTCAAATAGATTTCACCATCCACAACATCTATAGCAGCTATGTGAATATCATTTCTGTTACAGTAGTTTGTGTCCTCTATTATTTTGAAATGTGATGCCAGACCGCCTAGAAGAGGATAGTGGTCTATAAACCAATTGGCAGCTCTTTGCCCTATTGTTAGAGAAAGATGTTGCTTGGGGCTGTGTCCTCCAGCTTCACTTATGACCTCAGATACTGAATTAGCTAATGCGATGGAAAAGTTTCTAGTAAATGTATTGTATTGATTTTTAGCCTTGTTATAAACTAAAGGTTTGTCAAGTCCCTTCATATCTAGTGTGCCCATTGCAGCAGTTCCATAGTGATTATGTGTTGCAGAAATATTTTGGTCACAAAGGGATTGGTATATTTTTGCTTCGTCGTTTGATGTTCCAGAGATAATATTTACATTATCATTATTAATTGGCTGACCAAATTTTATATCAGCTAGAAACTTCGTTATATAAATATCACATGCCATATTCCAAAGGGCAATGTCACATTCTATTTTCTTTTCCTTTGAACCATCGGAAAGTGTTATGTAGTAGCCTGGCATTTTTTCGGCATCGAAGTGACCAAATGCCAAGTGAAGAATGTTATGTGCCAATACATAGGACCATTGCTTTGGGGACAATGTATAATCCTCATTTGCTTTAATTGTTCCATCGGAATGGACTATGCACATGGTATTAGTCCCAATGTCCGATTTATTGACAATATGTATTCTCGATGTACAACCCTTGAAAAGAGGGTGTTGAAATATGATTGATATACCGCTTTGTAAATTCTCTCTATTTATTTCTTTTTGTGTTTTCTTCTTTTCTTTATTTCCTTTTTTTGCCATATGAATAACCACCTCTCTAAGGCGAATTAATTGCTTTGTATAAGTCTTGGAAGGTCACGAACTATTTCAATCATAAACCATTCTGGTAAAACCTTTCCTTCATCAGCAGAGACTATCATTTGTGCGATTTCATAGCTTATGCTTGATAGCTCCTTGATAAGGGCTTTTGCGCGATGAGCCAAATATTGACCATCCTTTCCAAGATTCTGTTTGTTTTCAGGCAATTCATGGAGCAGCTTTGCCCGGAAGGATTGTGAGATAAAGTATAATACATCACGCTCCTCAGGCTTAGATGGCCATTTTGCTTCGCCCTTAATTATGTCTGTAAGTAGATGTGTGTTTCCGAGCTGTTTAACAAAAGCCATAAACATGCCAGCGTGACTAGCAGAAATGCATCCGTATGAAATCATTTTTAATGTTGCATCGGGTATATTATTTGTCTCGACGTGATACTCCTTTAACGCATCACTAAGCATATGCCAGGAACGGGGGGTAGAGTAAGGCTCTTCTGTCTTAGGTGGTTCTGAAAAGAGATGATCAGGTCTTTGAGTTATATAATTGATAACCCAAGGGTGTAAGCCTTCTTCGTAAGCCCAATTAAGCCACTGACTTGGATCTGCCTTTAATTGAACATGAAACATACGGTTAATGAGAGCAGAGGACATAGTTTTTACGATTGCTGAATCCTGTGCTCTGTTGCCGGCGCCGATAACTATACTTCCCTTAGGAAGATGATATTCGCCGATTCGTCGTTCGTGAATTAAGCTATAGAATGCTTTTTGTACTTCCTGAGAGCAGGCATTAAGCTCATCTAAGAAAAGTACATAAGGTTCCTTTCTTGCAATCATCTTAGGTGGAAGAAATGTGCTTACATCGTCCTGAATTTGCGGTATACCGATAATGTCTTCAGGAGCAAGCTGACTTCCTAAAAGTGATACACAAGCAAGTCCCACCTCATCTGCAAATTTTTCTACAAGAGCAGATTTTCCTATGCCGGGCGCGCCCCAGATAAATACAGGGCGAATGGTGGCAACATTTAATAAAATATCTAATAGTTCACTTTGAGTAACTGATATAGGTAAATTCATATATTAGTTTTCCTTTCTGATTATAATGTAGTAGTGTTTAGTTCTTGTATAAGGTCTATATAATGTTATTAAATCTAATTATTTACTTCCTGATTTAAAGTTATAGATAGGTCTAATCACCTTTTCCACCTTCACAGTATCCCCTATAACCTCTAAAATCTCATCCATACCTCTATAGGCAAATGGCGCCTCATCCAAGGTTTCCTTGCCTATACAGCTTGAATATATTCCCTTCATTTCTGATTTGAATGCTGATACAGTATAGCTTGCCTTAACATCATCACGCTTCATAAGCCTTCCTGAACCATGAGGAGCAGAGCAATTCCAGTCTACATTTCCTAGACCAGTACCTAGTATTATGCCATCTCGCATATTAATTGGGATGATAACTTTTTCACCAGCTTTCGCTGATATGGCTCCTTTTCTTAGAATAGGAGAGTGGAATGTAGCAATTGTTTCATTAGAATAATCTACGTAATTATGTATGCAACTATGGATTTCTGCAACCTTCCACTTCATACCTTTAACCAGCTCATCAATGATAATTTCTCTATTTAATGCTGCATATTCCTGGACTATCTGAATATCGTGCAAGTAATCTTCCAAATTAGAACCACTAAGATATGTAAGTTCGTAGGGAATATTAATCCCGTTAGCTACTAATTCCTTTTGCCCGACATTCAGATAATGTTCAGTAACCTCTTTGCCTAGATGGCGACTGCCTGAATGTATAACAACGTAGAGGTTTCCTTCATCATCCTTATCCACCTCTATAAAATGATTTCCACCGCCTAGTGTTCCTAAACTCAAAGTTGCCTTGTCCACTTTAATATGCTTGTAGCATCGTAAGCTCTCAAAATCAAAGTCACCAGCCCAGCGATGAGCATTGGCTCTAATATTAAAACCAGCAGGAACCTTATCTCGTATAACTTTGTCTAGCTTTTGGAACTCTATGTTCTTACCTTTTATCTGTGCTAAAGTCATACCACATCCTAAATCTATGCCAAGTAGATTAGGCATTAGCTTATCACCCAAAGTCATAGTGAGACCGATGGTACATACCTTTCCGGGATGTATATCTGGCATAACTCGAATGGTACATCCTTTTGCGGTTTCGTTGTCACAAAGCATTTGAAGCTGGCTTAATGCGTATGGTTCTATGGTGGTGGCTTCATTGTTTGTTGTATAAATTTTCGCGGAAGCATAAGTTCCATTGATTTCGTTTATGTTATTCTTATTATTTCCCATATTATTTCCTTTTCTTTTTATATGCTATTGCTTATATATAAACCTAAGGCAATTAACCTAACCGTAAGCCAATCAGGTTAATTGTATTAGGCACTATATTTACCACGTTGTTTCTCGTTGTATTCCTTTTTCTTGTTAATATGTCGGACCCTTGCTCTAGGGCAGTACTTATCGCAGTGCTGACAATATCCCTTATGATGGGCATCTCGGCCTTTTTTGCACTGTCCACAGGCTATGTAGTATGTGCAAGGTGTTTCTCTGTATTTACTCATAATAAAATCCTCCTATAATTTTATGCACAAAAAATAGCACCCAAACAAAGGTGCTGGTTATAATAGCCTATATAATTAGAATATAATATGGAATTATATCCAGATATTTAGATGTATTAACAATTAATACTTTAGATTAATACTATCTATTATGCATAAGGATAACCAGACCCTTGGTTGTACGTATTTTGTTGTAGGTTGTTTGATTTGTTGTATAAATGCTTGTCATAGTTATCCTCCTTTCGTTTAATAAGCAATATTATTAATTAGAAAATGTCTAGAATGATGTAAGTATTACTTACACTATGTATTATATCGGACAAATACTAATAATCAATAAACTACTAGTTTAAAATATATAATGAAAAATACAGGAGCTTAATATAGCTCCTGCATTTTTGTAATTTCATCTTTCATTTCCCTTACAAATTCCTCGGGGCCAAGTACTTTAACCCAGGAACCCTGGCTAAGTAGGAACATTTTGATTCCGTCTCCGTAGACTTCAGCTTCGATGGTGCTTACTCCATTTTTTTTCTCCACCACACGAGCAGTAGGGATTCTGTCTAAGATAGCCTGAACGGAAGGCCCTGTAAACTGGAATCGGATTCTTCTCAGTGGTCCAGGCCACATAAACTGACTGCGTTTACGTAGTAAGCCCTCATCGAAGTTTTGGCTCTTGCTTAATACAAAATTCTCTCTATGTGCCACAATATCTACGATTCTATCAATTCTAAAATAATAAGGAACATCAGCCACATCCTCGTCATACTTGTAAGCTATGAGATAGAAGTAGTACTCGCTGAACATTATGGATACAGGCTTAATCTTGTGCTTAACATGAGAACGATTCATCTTGTTGTATGATATAGTTATAGCACGTTTTTTCTGTATGTACTCCGATAATGCCCATATATTATCGATGACGCTGTTACAATCAAAGCTGATTTCACAGTACTGGTAGAGCTCCTTTTTGATTAGCTCATCCAGCTTTTGTCTGTCTGCAGAGCTTGTATGAGATTTTAGCTTCCCTATGACAGAGAGTAGTTCGTCATTACTGAAGGCATGGCTGCCGATAAGCACCTTGGCTACAGCAAGCAGCTCCTTGTTAGTCATAAGATTATCCATGTATAATGTATATCTGTGATTGGAGCTGGAATATACCAGATCAGCATTGCCTAATATATCTCTATGCTCCGCTAAGAATGCTCTCAAATCTGCTATGTCTCTAGATACACTTCTTGTAGACACGTTGTATTCATAAGCAAGCTCCTGAGCAGATAGTCCTTCACCCTTCAACGCTCTGAAGAATAGCTCTAATATTCTAAAGTTTTTATCGCCTTTGTAATTTCCATTCGCATCTATTCCCATAGTTTCACCTCCCATAGTTAGTGATACATTTGCCATAATGTGATTATATCACAGGTTTGTATTTTTAGTATAGCTTTAGGGGAGGACATATTATGTCTTGGTGAAATTTTATGTGTAAGGATATGGAAAAAAATAATCAAATACACTCTAAACCTTACTCATATTATACCGCGCGTATAATTTACAAGCTATCTTTAGCGTGATATATTATCCGTAAAGAAGCATATACATATGAAAAATATTTAAAAACAACTAAGCGGATTAATAAATCTCTAGAAAGGAAAAGATAACACAGTAGTTAGATTTGTTATATATTAGAATCAGCATATTTGACTTATTAGACCGCTTGTCGTATTTGAGACGGACGGTTTTTATTTTTTTTCCCTTGGTCTAAAGGTTAGGACGTCTTGAACTCCATAGGGGTCACTGTGATTATAAATCAATTTTTGAACTTAAAGGAGTAAAATTATGGTAGATTTAATATTATTTCCAGCCAGCTATTTTTCTATAAATAAAGTAGATGAAGATTTACAAAGTGAATATGATGCTGTTCGAGCAACAGGACTGTTCGATACAGTGTTATTTGGATATGACAAATGGATTAATGAGGGTGTTCTTGTTCTGAATGAAGCTCCGGAAGTAATGAGAAAAGCAATTATGCGTGGATGGATGATGAAGCCAGAGCAATATGAAAGGTTCTATGCTATGTTGATTGATAATAACATAGAGTTGGTTACAAGTCCTGCAGAATATGAGCAGATGCATATATTCCCTAAAGCATATAATTTATTTGGGGATGACACTGCAAACATGAAGATATATCCACTTCATCAGCAAATATGCGTAGAAGAGCTGAAAGCACAATTTGATCGATTTATGATAAAGGATTTTGTGAAATCAGTAAAAGGAACTTCATTTCCTAAGTACTTTGATAATTCCATTACACAGGGTGAATTCGATGAGTGGATGCAGGTGTTTTATAAATATCGTGGAGATTTGTTGACCGGAGGATTATGTGTTAAGCAGTTCTTAGAACTAAAACAGTATGGTCGATGTACTAATGAATACAGGGTATTCTATGGGTGCAATGAAATTATAACGGTAAGTAGAAATTCAGGACAGCCTGATTTTACACCGAAGCCACCAAAGAGCTTGATGGAGAAGTACAAAAATCTTTCAAGCTGTTATTATACAGTGGATTATGCAGAGTTGGCAGATGGAACCTGGAAGGTGATAGAGGCTGGTGATGGAAGTGTGTCTGGACTTTCTGAAAATCAGGATGCGGAGAGTTATTTCAGAGCATTGTTCTATGTGTGGAATAAATAGAACAAGTAAATACAATAAATAATAAGAAAGGATAAGAGATGGGTAGGGTATGGTTAAAAACAAAATTTGATAGTGTAATGAATATGGAAATACCTCACAGTCATAATATGTCAAATGCAATGTATGGATTTAGAGAATTGGGAGCGGATATTATTCCATATCATACAATTGATGAGATATATGATAAGGTATCAGAGGAAGATATTGTTTTAGATTATATTGACCAATGTAATCAAATATTTAAAAAGTTTGGAAAAGAGCCTCATATAGATGACTATCCTGAGAATTTTAAGAGATTTCTCGGAAGAAGGGTATGGCTTGATACCATAGACAGTATATCATCACATGAAGAAAAGTGGAGCGCAGGTCATTTTGTAAAGCCAATTAGGAATAAGGCTTTTACAGGTAAGGTAATATCTAGTATTAATGATTTGATAGGCTGTGGAAATTGTCACGAAAATTACGAAGTTCTTGTAAGTGAGCCATTAAATATTAAAGCGGAATGGCGCTGCTTCATTATGTATGATGAGATAATTGATGTTAGACCGTATGGAATGCTAATAGATTCTGAACGAAAAAGTCATTTGTATCATTATGATGAAAAGGTGCTTCATGACATGTTGAAAGAATTTAAGAATATAGAAAATAGACCTTCGGCGTGCAGTATGGATATCTGTGTAACAGAGGATGGGAAAACTTTGTTGATGGAGTTTAATGATTCCTATTCCTTGGGACATTATGGGTTAGCTCCGATTTTATATGCAAAGCTAATATCAGCAAGATGGAGTCAAATATTGGGACGACCAGATGAATACAGGTTTTAAGTACTATCCAACAATGTAATAAATCGCATTGAGATACACTCCAAATAATGATATAATTTACATATAAATTTAATTCCCACAAGGAGGTACAATGTTATGAATACTGTTAAAGAATTAGACTATACACAACTTAGGAAAATTTGTAGTCCTAGTGATTTTGATTTCAAAACTACTGCAGAGCTTGAGCCTTGGGAGGGAATTATTGGGCAGGAGAGAGCTGTTAAAGCCTTTGAATTTGGTCTTGCAGTTAAGATGAAGGGATATAATATTTATATGTCCGGATCGTCAGGAACAGGTAAAACTTCATATGCTAGGGCAAATATAGAAAAGCTTGCAGCAACAGAGCCTGTGCCGGATGATTGGTGCTATGTATATAACTTTGATAAGCCTAAGGAGCCTATTGCCCTTAGATTTAAAGCGGGAACAGGTAAGCGCTTTAAAGATGATATGGAAGAGCTTATGTCAGCTGTAGAGAAGGAACTGTCAAAGGTATTTCAGTCTGAGGATTATGATAATAAGAAGAATGAGCTCATGTCAGAGTTTGAGGATAGGCAGGATGAATTAATAGATCAGATTAGTGAGACTGCACAGGAGTATGATTTTGTTCTTAAACATAATAAATCAAGTGTTTATTTCCAACCGATAATAGATGGTGCCCCTATCGATGAAGAAAGCTACGCTATGCTTACTGTGGATCAGGTTAAGGAAATAGACAAAAAATCAGAGATGATGCAGGAAAAGGTTAGTTCGTTTATGCGAGAGCTTCACGAGTTGGAGAAAGAGTGCGAGAATAAGCTAGAGGAGCTTGATAAAGAGGTTGGAGAAAATACTATCAGCCATTATTTTAAAGGGTTTGTGGAAAAATACAGCCACTATGAGAGAGTTATCGACTATATTGATGATGTAAAAGAGGATGTCCTTGATAACTTAGATTACTTTATGGAAGAAGAGGACGAACAACAGGATGTATTAGCTGCGCTTATGCCTTTGTTAGGTAAGAAGCAGGAAGAGGATGTTATGCACAGATATGAGGTAAATCTTATTGTGGATCACTCGGAAAGCAAGGGAGCACCGGTTGTAGTTACATTTAACCCTACATACACAAATCTTATGGGTGAAACTGAATATGATACAGAATACGGTAGTCTTACTACTGACTTTATGAAGATAAAGCCGGGTTTGTTCCATCAGGCTAATGGTGGTTATTTGATAATACAGGCTCAGGATATATGTACTGTTCCTCATGCTTGGGAGTCTCTTAGAAGAGTAATCAAGACAAAGGAGATTAATCTTGATTCCATTAGAGAGATGCTTAGCTCTATAACAGCACCTTCTCTTAAGCCGGAACCTATAGAGGCACAGCTTAAGGTTATAATGGTGGGAAGCGATTACTTCTATGAGTTACTTAGCGAGGGCGATGAGGAGTTTGATAAGTTCTTTAAGATTAGAGCGGATTTTGATGATGAGATGAACCGTAATAATGAAAATATATCTAAGATTGCCGGATTCATCAAAAGCTTTGTGCAGCGTGAGAATACATTAGATTTTGATGTCAGTGCAGTATGTGCCATAATAGAGTATTCCTCAAGAGCAGCGGCTAGACAGGATAAGTTATCTACAAGGTTTAACTATCTGTCGGAGATACTTGGAGAGGCATATACTTGGGCGAAGCTTGAAGGAGCTAGTATAATTACAGCAGATCACATCCATAAAACTATCTTTGAGAAAGAGGATAGACTTAAGCTGTATGAGGAAAAGCTTAATGAGATGCTGGAAGAAGATGTGATAATGATTGATACAGATGGTGCCGAGATAGGTCAGATTAATGGTTTGGCAGTACTTGATATGGGTAGCTATGCATTTGGTACACCATCAAGAATAACAGCTACAACCTATGTTGGAAAGTCTGGTATTGTAAATATTGAGAAGGAAGCTCGCATGAGTGGTCATACTCATGATAAGGGTGTTCAGATTATTACAGGATTTTTAGGACAAACCTACGCACAGAAATTCCCTATGGCTCTGTCTTGTAGAGTTTGTTTTGAACAAAATTATAATGGCATAGATGGTGATAGTGCATCAAGTACAGAACTGTATTGTATCATATCATCATTGTCAGAAATCCCTATACGCCAGGATTTAGCGGTAACGGGTTCCGTTAACCAAAAGGGCGAGATACAGGCTATAGGTGGGGTAACACAGAAAATCGAAGGATTCTTTGATCTGTGTAAGAAGAGAGGTCTGACTGGTAGTCAGGGTGTATTAATCCCTGTATCAAATGTTAAAGACTTGGTTTTGAAAACTGAGGTTATCGAAGCCGTAAAGGAAGGTATCTTCCACATTTACCCTATAACACATATCGATGAAGGAATAGAGATTCTTATGAATTGTACTGCTGGTATGAAGGACGTAAATGGCAACTTACCTGAAGATAGTGTGCATGGTAGAGTGTATAAAAAGCTAAAATATTTTGCTAAGCTTTCTAGAGAGTTTGAGGATGGAGAAGATTCTTAGTAAATCATAAACAAAGCTCGTGGTGATTTTACCACGAGCTTCAGCTGCATATTGGATGTGTTATTATATAACTAGAGATACTTCCTAGCTTCTGTGTCAGATAAATTATACTTTACTTTGAGCTTTTCGATAATTTGGTTATCTGAGATATTGAGCTCTCTTAGGGTTGATACAAGATTAGTTATTCCTTCTGCACGTCCTTCTG
>JAGALE010000453.1 GCA_017625335.1 Lachnospiraceae bacterium | reverse complement strand
TCTATCATGAAGAGCCATCTGAATTCTCTCGTAAGCATACTTATCATGCATGTAGTGGATAATGTTAAGAGCTGATACATAAACTCCTGCTAACCACTCCATCATATCATCATACTTATCCATAACCTCATCGAAATCAAGGTACTCTGAAGTAATTGGTCTGTACTTAGGTCCTACCTGTACACCTGTACACTCATCAACACCACCGTTGATAGCGTAAAGGAGACACTTAGCAAGGTTAGCTCTAGCTCCGAAGAACTGCATCTCCTTACCAACTCTCATAGAAGATACACAACAAGCGATTGCGTAATCATCACCGTGAGTTACTCTCATCATATCATCATTCTCATACTGAATTGATGAAGACTTAATTGACATCTTAGCACAGTACTGCTTGAAGTTGATAGGAAGCTTTGTTGACCAAAGAACTGTTAAGTTTGGCTCTGGTGCTGCACCTAAGTTATCAAGAGTGTGAAGATATCTAAATGTCATCTTAGTTACAAGTGGTCTACCATCGATACCAACACCTGCAAGTGACTCAGTTACCCATACTGGATCTCCTGAGAATAACCGGTTGTACTCTGGTGTACGAGCAAACTTAACAATACGAAGCTTCATAATGAAGTGATCAATGAACTCCTGAATCTGCTCCTCAGTAAATGTACCGTTAGCTAAGTCTCTTTCTGCATAACAATCAAGGAAAGTTGAAGTACGTCCAAGTGACATTGCTGCACCGTTCTGCTCCTTAACTGCTCCAAGGTAACCGAAGTATACTGCCTGGATAGCTTCCTGTACGTTTGTAGCTGGCTTAGAAATATCAATTCCGTAAGCTGCTGCCATCTGCTTTAACTCGCCAAGAGCTCTGATCTGCTCTGAGATTTCCTCTCTAGCTCTGATAACATCATCAGTATATACCTTACCGTATGAATCCTTCTGCTTCTTCTTGTCTGCTACTAAGTAATCGATTCCGTAAAGTGCTACTCTTCTGTAGTCACCGATGATACGTCCACGACCGTAAGCATCTGGAAGACCAGTGATGATGTGGTTAGAACGACACTTTCTAATCTCCTCATCATATACATCAAATACACCTGCGTTATGAGTCTTTCTATGAGTAGTAAAGAACTCAACAACCTCAGGATCTACCTTATATCCATTATCCTCACAAGCCTTCATAGCCATACGGATACCACCGTAAACGTTCATACCTCTCTTGAATGGAGCGTCTGTCTGAACACCAACGATTGTCTCCTTGCTCTTATCGAGGTAACCTGCACCGTGTGAAGTAAGTGTTGAAACAACCTTAGTATCCATATCAAGAACACCGCCTGCTTCTCTCTCCTTCTTAGAAAGGTCAAGTACCATCTGCCATAAATCCTTAGTGTTCTGTGTAGGCTCAGCTAAGAAAGCGTCATCTCCCTCATACACTGTGTAGTTCTTCTGGATGAAGTCTCTTAAGTTAACTTCTTCCTGCCACTTGCCGCCTACGAAACCATTCCATGCTGCTGATTCCATGTTTAAAATTCCTCCTTTTATCTTGCCCCGGCTCTCTTGCCATAGGGATTATTTTGATTAAAAAACCTAAGTTTCTTATGTCAGAAATGTATGTAAAATCTTATACATTTTCTGATTCTGTTTACATTATAATTTTAAATTGTATACAAGTCAACGAATGCAATTTAAATAATTGTACTTTTTTCGATACACAGATTGTATACAGTATACAAATTTGTATTTTAAAAAAACAAAGCACATTATATTGTGGTATAATGTGCTTTGATACTATTTTTATAGCTAATTTTGTTCAACCATAGTTCCGGTTATATAATCTCTATTATCATCATTGCTCTCTCTTGAAACCTGAGAATGATCATAGGTTATTCCAACCACACGCTCTATGCCATCTTCTCCAGTTCCCATAACGTATGTTGCGCTTATCTTTCCATCCGGAACAAATTCATATGTATAATAGGTTTTCTGCCCTTGCTCATTAACGTCATCATAGCCCGAACAATCCCCATACATAGCCTTAACCTTAGAAATCTCCATAGCTAGCTTTACTCCACCTGGGAAAGTGATATCCATATCTCCGGAATTCTCTAAGCTAACAGTAATATTTTGAACATAGAGCTGCTCTGGCTTTAACTCAAACACTGTATAGTTTGCTAAAGTAACTTCTATTATAGTACTACCCTTCTTAAGCACTACACTACTCATTAATCCAGGTGGCAGATTATCTACATCTGATTCCATAGTCCAACCATTTTCTATAAAGCTTGAAACCGGACATGGGAGCTTGTAATTCACTCCATCAAAGGTACATATATCATCCCATCTGTCTGCTGTTTGCCCAGGAGCCTGATAAGCCTCGTTCATTGCCACAGTCTCAACCTGACCACAGGAAGCAAAGGCTGACCCCTCAGGAGCCATATAGTTTGTATAGCTTACCCTGTATAATCCTGCACCTGCCCAGCATCTTAGTATGAGGCTGCTACGATTATCATCAAAATAACGATATTGCTGTACCACCTCATTTTCGTTTTTATCTGTAGGTTCACCATATACACTTAATATATGAGTCATATTTACTCCAAGATCCGAATCCGTTGAATTAAGCACCACATCACCCGGAAGTGTAATAACTGTTTCGCCCTGAGTAATATGCACATCATTATAAAACTGAAAACCTATAACATGGCTGTCTTCTATCTTGACAACCTGATCTGTATAGTTAGTCAATACCACTCCACATGCTACCTTTTCGTCATAGTATATTATCTCTTTTAGCTGTCCTGGATAAATCTCATAATTTGGGGAATCTGTCTTCCATCCTCTTGCCACCCATTCACTATTAGTCATCGGAAGCACATATTCCTCACCATCTATCATAAACTTAAAGTCAGTCCAATTTCCGGGATACTCAATTTCCTTTGCCTCTGTGGTAACTTCTGTTGTCTCCTCGGTAACAGCTTCTGTTGTAGTTTCGGAAACAGCCTCTGTTGTTGCATCTGTTGCAGTTGCAACTGTTGTAGACGGCTTATCCTTAGGTTCCTTCTTATTAAGTAGTACACCTAGAACAACACATATAAGCAAAAGTGCCGCCAACCCACATATTACAGGTATCAGCTTCTTGTTGCCATTATTGACGCCATTTCCCTTTCCATTACTACTTACATTTTTGTTACCATTTACCATCATATCATTTACAGGCTGAGTCACACCTATCTGACCATCTCCCATAAATGTATATTCTTTTCCATATAAATCCTTAATAAGCTCACCGATATTCTGATATCTGTCAGCTATATTTACAGCAAGTCCCTTTGCCAATGCTTTTTCCACACCCTCTGAAACTGCAACTCCACAGTAGCTAGGAGGCACATATGTATCCTCGCTCATACGCTCTATACAGTTCGGTGGAACATTGCCTGTAAGCATCTTGTACATGGTTGCACAAAGACTGTAGATGTCTGTCCAAGGTCCCTGATTACCCTTTGTGTAATATTGCTCCTGTGGGGCGTAACCATGTTTAAGCATAACCGTGTAGGTCATCTCTGTCTCAGCAGAGCTTCCTCTTACCGCACCAAAGTCGATAAGCTTTATGCTACCATCGTCATCAAACATAATATTATCCGGGCTTATATCTCGATGTATAAGTCCCTGCTTATGAACCTCGTAAAGAGACTCAAGTACAGGCTTCATGAGCGAAAGCACAGTGCCCTCATCCAATCTTCCCCCATTATCAGCCAGATATTTCTTTAGATTGGAACCTGCTACATAATCCATTACTATGTACGCTGTACCGTTCTCATAGAAAAAGTTTCTAACTGATACTATTCCAGGGAGGCTGTAAAACTTAGATAAATTTCTAGCCTCATCTACAAATCGATTAAGATTTTTGTTATATATTTCTTCCTTTCCTGCCTGAGCTGTCACAAGCAAAGGATTATCAGCTAATCCTCTGGCAGATATAGATTCCGGATAGTACTCCTTCACTGCTACATAGGTCGCCAAATTCATATCATAGCCCACGTAGGTTATACCGAAGCCACCCTGACCCAAAACTCTTCCTATCATGTACTTACTCTGAAGCACAGTAAATGGAGGAAGACAATTCTTAGGTTCCACATAGCCTGCCACATCCTGACCACAGTAAGGGCATGGATTTCCTGAGCCATCATAAGGATTCATACAATTAGGACATCTGTCATATGTATTGCTCATACCTGTGTTTTCTCCTCTCACGATTTTCTAAATCATTTTTATATAAAATCACACTTATATCCTCCATACATACACCAAAAAGGATATAAGCATACATATATTCACATGCATCATTATAACCTCTTTTAACAAAAAAATAAACTTTAAAATAAAATAGACATTATAATATTTTCTGTGCTATAATTGTATTTGATTTTTAATTTTTCATATAATAATAGGAATTAAAGATTTATATACTTAAAAGGAGGCTTAAGCATTATGACAAAGCAGGTAACAAAGGACATGTTAATTCATCAGATTATAGAGGTTGATCCAGGTAATGCTGCAATTCTTATGGCATCAGGTATGCACTGTGTAGGTTGCCCATCAGCTGCTATGGAATCTCTTGAAGAGGCTTGCATGGTTCACGGCATGGATGTTAACGAAGTAATTACTTCTATTAATGATTATCTTGCTAAGAAAGAGGCTAACTAG